>JAQUTA010000047.1:14433-17071 GCA_028709965.1 Lutispora sp. | reverse complement strand
GATCTACAGAACTCTTCTGGCTGTATAATAGCACTTTGCATAATATCCCGACATAAGTGTTGTATTCTTTACCACATCTCCAGTTTGAGGAGAGTGCACAAATTCACCGTTTCCTACATATATGCCTACGTGATTTATATTTTTCCCATCTCTTGCGAAAAATACCAAATCTCCATATGTAAGATCTTCTTTAGATACATAAGTACCAACTTTCGCTTGGGACTTTGCTACTCTTGGCAATGATATACCAAGTTTGCCATACAAAGAATATACTAAACCGGAACAGTCATAACTATCAGATCCTGTCCCACCCCACTGATAGGGCTTGCCCATCTCTTGAGATATAAGCTTTTCTAATTTTAATTTCATAGCACTTTCACGTCTGCTTGTCCCAGCTCGTGACACAACTAAATTATTCTTAGACAACAAAACTTTGTCATTAATTCTTTTTGCAAGAACTATTGCTTCTTCCCTGGATGTATTTCCCACGGGATTAAATAAGTTATCACCAACTCCATTTATAATTTCTATACCATATAAATAACCCACAGCTTCACGCGCCCATAGTGAGATCATATTATAATCGTTGAATATGTACTCATTGGCATATGAATAGTTGTATTCAGGCTTTGCTGCTTGCAATGTACGATATAACATCACACTGATCTCTTGTCGAGTTATCGCATCATTGGGAGCAAATTCCCCGTCTCCTATACCCTGTACTATTCCTAAATTGCTTGCTATTCTGACCTTTATATTTTGTGTATCTTTAAAGGGGTTTTCTCCTTGCAATATACCTTCTTTGCCACTCATAGCTTCATATAATTTCACAGCGACCTCACTAAACTCTTCTCTCGTGATATTGCTTCTATATTCTCCTTGAAGCTTATCAGGAAGGATATTGATTTTTCTAGCTCTATCAATTTCTACCTTCGCCCAATCGCTTGGAACATTCTCATTTCTCAGTGGCAAAGCTGAATCAGCATATGTAATTTGGACAATTATCGCTATTGCCAAAATTATAAACATAAAACTCAAGTTAAGCTTATCAATTCTATTTTTCATTAGTTACCTCATGCTTTCTAGTGAACCTCGCATTCGAAAGTCATTCACAAAACAATAGCTCACATATTTATTTGTTTACATAATAACATAAAAGCTCATTGTATGGGTGTGGTTTCTTATTCCAATTGAGCCACTATGTGAATAATATTTCTTGAAGGTAGATATAGCCCTCTATTTGGAATTAAATTTTTAAACAAAGAAATAGTGCATTAGTACACATCTACTTTTGCAACATATAATGATAATGATATTCATAAGTTTTATGAGAAGAAGGTGATATTATGCAGATTCACGTTGTTCAATCAGGACAGTCCATATTTCAAATTGCTCAAATATACAATTCTACAGTTTCGGCAATTGTGGGGGCTAATGAAGTTCCAAACCCCAATCAATTAGTGGTGGGGCAGACATTGGTTATTCCCATCGTTGGAAGCTATTATTGGGTTCAACCGGGAGATAGTTTGTACAAAATTGCGCAGAGGTTTGGAATAAACTATCAAACACTTGCTCAGATTAATGGAATTCCAGTTACTCAGCCACTGCAAGTTGGGTTAAGATTATATATTCCGCCACGTCCCCGAAGAGAAGCAGAAATAAATGCATATGTGGAACCAATAGGTGGAACGGTTGCCCCTGAATTAGAGCAAGCAGCACGAAAAGCAGCGCCATTTTTAACCTATCTCGCACCCTTTAGCTATCGGGTTCAAAGAGACGGGACATTACAAGCACCTCTATTAAATAATTTTCCAGCCATCGCTCAAGCGAATAATGCAACATTAATGATGGTAGTCACTAATCTTGAAGAAGGGCAATTCAGTGCAGAGTTGGGAAGAATCATTTTGACAAATGAAGAAGTTCAAAATCGTTTACTCGATAACATCATTGCAACAGCAAGACAATATAACTTTAGCGACATACATTTTGATATGGAGTTTTTGCCGCCTGAATTAAGAGAAAACTATAACAGCTTTTTGAGGAAGGCAAAGGCAAGGTTATCAGCAGAAGGCTTATTAATGTCTACAGCACTGGCACCCAAAACAAGTGCTACCCAAGTAGGTCTCTGGTATGAAGCCCACGATTATAGAGCCCATGGAGAAATTGCAGATTTTGTTGTCTTAATGACTTATGAGTGGGGATATAGTGGTGGTCCGCCAATGGCTGTATCGCCAATCGGCCCCGTAAGACAAGTAATTGAATATGCTTTAACTGAAATGCCCGCTTCTAAAATTATGATGGGACAGAACTTATATGGATATGATTGGACACTTCCTTATGTACCTGGAGGACCATTCGCAAGGGCAGTCAGTCCTCAGCGTGCTATTGAAATAGCAGCAGAAAATAATGTGCCAATCAGATATGACTATACAGCACAAGCTCCTTATTTTAATTATACAGACAATCAAGGGAAACAGCATATAGTATGGTTTGAAGATGCACGATCAATTCAAGCCAAGTTTAACCTTGTAAAGGAGCTAGGTTTACGTGGAGTAAGCTATTGGAAATTAGGGCTTCCTTTCCCACAAAACTGGTTGCTGATAGAAAATAATTTTAATGTAGTGAAACGTTGAACGAG
>JAQUTA010000047.1:0-14333 GCA_028709965.1 Lutispora sp. | reverse complement strand
TCCTCTAATGATTAATCGTATATTATAGCTTTTCCTTGTTCCCGTAACTTTTTTAAAGATGTAAGCATATGATTTATTTCTTCATCTGAATGTCTTTCCCATGAACCTAATTCAGCTATTATTTTCAAAGGAGATTTAGACCTATAAGAACGTGTAGGATTTCCAGGAAATTTTTTATCAGTTAAGTTCGGATCATTTTCAAAATCACCTAATGGTTCTACAATATAAATTCTTTCCTTTGATTTAGATGTTGCTAATTCAGCACCCCATTTAGCGGCATCTAATGTTGCAGTAAAATATATATAGTTGGATTTTTTATCTTGGTAATTTGATAAATGTTGTGGTTTTAATAAATCTCCAATTTTTAGTTCTGCTTTAGTACCATGAAAGAAAGACCCATTATCTAAGACATCATGTTTGTTATTCATACTGATCCACCTCTTATATTTTTAGATTTATGTATAACATTATAGTGTAGAAATTATAAAGAATGCGACATAGGTAAATGGGGAACGGGGAACACGGATTAACACTGATTTAGCACTGATTTACACGGTAACATTTTTTACAATCTTTTACTCCAACAGTGTGAATCTGTGAAAGATTCTGTGAAAATCTGTGTTCTCCGTAACCTTTATGTCGCAATATCTTACTGCTGTGTAATAAACAAATATTGTTTACTTAAAAAATATTATATAACTTAGGGCTTGCCCTATTTGTGGTACGGTTCCCCCTTAATAATCCTATAACCCCTATAAATCTGCTCCAGCAGAATTACCCGCATGAGTTGGTGAGGAAAGGTCATAGGTGAAAAGGATAGTTTATAATCCGCTCTTTTTATCACTTCACCGCTTAGCCCCAACGAGCCACCAACGATAAATGCTATATTGCTCTTGCCTTTGATGCCAAGTTCATTGATAAAGTCAGCAAAAGCTTCTGATGTGAGCATCTTGCCTTCTATGACCAAAGCTATCACATAGCTATCGCTTTTCACATGCTTCAATATTGCCTGGCCTTCCTTGTCCTTTACTGCAGCTTCCTCCGCTGCACTCATACTTTCAGGTGCTTTTTCATCAGGCACTTCAATTATATCTAGCTTGCAATATTTTGAAAGCCGTTTGGAGTATTCCGAAACGGCTTCTTTTAAGTATTTCTCTTTTAATTTTCCCACACCTATAATTGTTATATTCATGTATTATTTCTCCTTAGAAGCAAAAAGAACCGTCCCTACTGCTTCTTACCTTGGAGTACGGCTTCTGCTTCGTAATCCTTACCGTTTCTTTGATATTTAATATCCACATTGTCTCCGGGTTTTTTATTATATAAAACGCTTCTGAGCTTTAGCATGGTGTTTACTTCTATATTGTCTATGTGAGTGATTATGTCTCCTTCTCTGAGACCTGCGCTTTCTGCTGCAGAACCTTTGATTACTTCATGTATGTATAATCCGGATTTGATTACTATATCAGTCTCATAATAGCCCACTATTTCCCTGTCCAAGGTATATATCCCAAGATAAGGCGGGTTAAATACTCCATCTTCAACAAAATGTTTTATTACCGGTTTGGTAACATTTATGGGTATTGCAAAGCCTAGGCCTTCTGCTGAAGCTTTTACTGTATTTATTCCTATTATCTGACCTTTGCTGTTTATGAGAGGACCTCCGCTGTTGCCCGGGTTTATTGCTGCATCGGTTTGTATCAGGTCTTCCATTATGGTGTTTTGATCCACCATTATGCTCCTATTCAATCCGGAAACAATTCCTTGAGTAACAGTCCTTTCATATCTTAAGCCTAAAGGATTGCCTATGGCAATGGCTATTTCTCCAACTCCAAGGTTATCTGAGTCTCCAAGCTCGGCCGTAGAAAGATCGCTAGCTTCAACCTTTACCACCGCAAGATCCAAACCAGCATCTTGCCATAGAACCTTACCTTCTAGTTCTCTGCCATCTACTACATATACGGTGAGCTTGCTTCTGCTATTTCCCACCACGTGAGAGTTAGTTAGTATGTATCCTCTCGGATCCACGATTACGCCGGAGCCTACCCCTTCAGAATATCTGGGTCCGAAGAAATAGTCGCTACGCACTGTTACTGTGCTTATCCCAACAACAGTAGGCATTACCTTCTTGGCTACCGCTCCCGCTACAGTAATATCTTCAGTAGGATTAATAACTATTTGCTGGGCTGCATTACCAGTATTGTTATTGGGAAGAGGTGTATATTTATTGTAAATGTATGCAGGTGCTATAGCTGCCATGATGAAGCCGCCGATTAAAGCGCCTATAAGACCTACTGCAAAATAAGCCAATCCATTGCCTCTTTTGTTACCTCCATAATTATCCATAATATCACCCTTTCTAAAGAATACGACATAGGAAAATGGGGAGCGGGGAACACTGATTAACACTGATTTAGCACTGATTTACACGGAAACATTTTTTACAATCTTTTACTTCGACAGTGTGAATCTGTGAAAGATTCTGTGAAAATCTGTGTTCTCCGTAACCTTTATGTCGCAATATTCTACTAATATGATATACCTTAGACGGTAGCATTATCCCAAAAAGAAGCTACAAAACAAACACTTTGCTTATTGAACTTCTCGGAGCTACTTCCAAGGTTACATCTTTTTGAGCCATAATGCCCTTTTCTTCCATAATACCTTTAACTGTCTCGTATGCCAACTGAGGGAAATTATTTTCTCTGCTCAAATGTCCCAACATCATATGTTCCACGCCCAAGTTTACAAGCTCGCAGGCTGCGTGGCCTGATGAATCATTGGACAAGTGCCCGAATTCTCCCAGTATTCTTCTTTTTAAAAAGTATGGATAGCTTCCTACCTTGAGCATTTCTACATCGTGATTTGCTTCAAGCATTACAAAGTGAGAGCCTGCTAAAGCTTCCTTCACAGTCTGGCTGAAATAACCCAAGTCCGTGGCTAGTCCTAGTTTTTTTATGCCCATAGAAAAGGTAAAGCCTACAGGCTCAGCTGCGTCATGTGAAATTGAAAAGGGTAAAACACAGATATCATCTATGCAAAATTCCTTGCCTGTATCAAAAGCTCTTATGTTTTCTGCTTTTACAGTCCCTATAGAACCATCTAATACCTCCCAGGTTTTATAATTGGCATAAATAGGTATATTAAGCTTTCGAGACATTGCTCCAATGCTTTTCTTATGATCTGAATGCTCGTGAGTTACCAGAAGTCCTTTTATGGATTCTGTACATACTCCTATGTTTCTTAAGTTTTCTAATATATTTTTACAGCTCACTCCCGCATCCACCAATAGGCCTGATTTATCATTCCCGATGTAAATACAGTTTCCGCTGCTGCCGCTGGCAATAGAACAAAATCTTGCAGTCATATTACGTCCCCCAAAATACTTGACTTAGTGTTAAACAAAAAAGGCAATAGGCCAAGCTTCGTGGTCTATGCCAGATTTAATACTAATCTATCTATCCTCTTCAGAAACTCTTCTTATTACGGCTCCTAATTCAACGAGCTTGTTTTCTAGTCGTTCATAGCCTCTGTCTATATGAGTGAGATTGCTAATGATTGTCTGGCCTTCTGCAGACAACCCAGCTACCACCATGGCAGCTCCGGCTCTTAGGTCTGTAGCACACAATGGGGCTCCTGAAAGCTTTTGTATACCCTCTATTACAGCAATTCTTCCTTCTACATTTATCTTAGCACCCATTTTCTTCAGTTCATCCACATGCTTGAATCTGCCATCATATATGCTTTCGGTTATTATGGCTGTGCCATCGGCAACGGATAGCAGTACGCTCATGGGCTGCTGCAAGTCTGTAGGGAAGCCTGGATAAGGCATTGTCTTTATGTTAACTGCCTTTGGCCTGCCATTTGCTACAACTCTGAGAGAGTCTCCATTTTCTATTATTTCAATGCCCATTTCCTTCATCTTTGCGCTGATGGAATCCAAATGGGTAGGTATTATATTTTTTATGAGTACATTTCCTTTTGAAGCTGCAGCGGCAATCATATAGGTACCTGCTTCCATCTGATCGGGTATGATGGTATGCTCGCATCCCCCTAATTGCTCTACACCTCTTATCTTTATCTCATCTGTGCCTGCGCCTTTGATATTGGCTCCCAAGGCATTGAGGAAGTTTGCAGTATCAACTATATAGGGCTCTTTAGCTGCGTTTTCAATAGTTGTAGTGCCCTTAGCCAAACAGGCTGCAAGCATAATATTTATGGTAGCTCCAACACTTACTACATCTAGAAATATGGAAGCGCCGATAAGCTCTTTTGCCTCGGCTCTGATTACTCCATGTTCAATTGTTATTTTGGCTCCTAAGGCTTCAAAGCCTTTTATATGTTGATCGATAGGTCTTACTCCTATGTCACAACCTCCAGGAAAAGGAACTTCTGCTTTTTTGAAACGTCCCAACAAGGCTCCAATAAAATAGTAGGAAGCTCTCAGCTTTTTTGAAAGTTCAAAATCTACTTTATATGTATTTATGCTATTGCTATTAATAATCATCCTGTCATGTGACTCTCTTTTCACGTCTGCTCCAAGTTGCATAAGAATATCCATTATATTTGCTACATCTCGTATGTCAGGGAGGTTTTTGATAGTACATGTGGCTCCTGCTAATATTGATGCAGGCAGTATTGCTACAGCAGAATTTTTAGCGCCGTTTATGTTTACTTCCCCTTCCAGTACATGACCGCCTTCTATAATTAATTTATCCAATTATTTTCTACTCCTTATCAATTGTATTTAAGGTTGAAATATTTATAATTTGAAAAACAAAAGCTTTTAACTTATTATTAAAAGCTTTTATAATTATATCATACTGCTAATATTTTGCACTATCTTTTATTTTTTTTCAACTATGCTATTATAGGCATTTATGTATACATCTCCCATATCAGTCTTTATCCTCCATACAAGTATAGCAGTTCCTTCCTCTACAGCTTTTACATCTAGCTCTTTTACCTGCTCTAAATCCGTATTGAAATAATATCCCAAGCCAATATCTGATACTGTTATGTTGTGTTCGCTATCCTTATAGAGTTCTGACAACTTCATCAATGCCTTTATAGGGGATATTATTTCCTTTTTAGCTTTCCCATTATTTACTGTTTCGAACCATAACATTTTCATATAAATTACACCTTTGTTTGTTGCTTGAATCTCCAAGTAACTCTTGTCCAAGAAAGTATCTTTATATGCTTGGCTGCAATATATTCCCAAATATCCCTTTTCTACTGTTTTGGATTCATTGTATCTATCCTTTTCTCCTATTCCTATTTTTTTTAGAAATGCTTCAATTTTATTTAATGCTTGTTTTTCGTCAAACGGAGCTTTTCCATCTTGCATTAAGGCTTTATTTGTATAAATAAATTCACCATTTTTATTGATTTCTACATATATCTTTTCGTCTTCCATGACAATTCTATCGTCTTGGGTATGTACAGCAACAACATCCGGTGAATCAAAAAAATTCTCCAAAGCGTATTGTTTATCAAAATATTTATATTTCACTGTGAGGGTTGCCCTGGATGAGCCAGGCTTAGGAATAGAACTTTTCACTGATATGCCTTGCTTTTCAAGATACTTTATGACTTCCTTTGTGTTCTCTTTATCAATAATGATTCTGTTTCCTAAGGCTCCTGAATATAATTCATAAAACAAAAATATATCTGCAATAAGAAAAACAATAATCAATATGGTTTTTGCTTTTGACCAATTCATAAGAATCCCCCTAAACAAGGAATGGGGACACACCGCTGCTAGCGCGGGTATTCCTTGCTGTGGAATGTCCCCAAATATTTTTTCCGCACCCTAGCACCTCAACACCCTAGTGCCTCAATACGGTTCAGATAATATTACTCCTGATTCTGCATTGAGAACATACTTGCCTGTTGCACCTAAATTACCCTCTACTTCTATAACCCATACGGGTATCATGTATGTATCGCTGCTCAATCCGTATTCAAAGTATGACATATATATATCTTTTATCAAAATATTGTTAATGTCAATTTTTTTATCATGGTTCAATCGTTCCAAAAGTATATCTACTATTTCCAGAGGGTTTTTAATACTTCTTTCTTCGCTGGTTTTTTTTATATTTTTTACGATCCTTTTGTATCTCTTAATCTCCCCATTTGCTATTTCCACTTCTATGGGGTTATCCATGTCTGTTTCATCATTTATTATTGAAACTCCCTCATATCTATAATCATACCTCACTATACAACTATAAAGCCTATTATTTTTGGTTATTTGCTCTATTGAGGAAATATAGGAATCCTTGGGAAAGCCCAAGTGATTGTTGACAAAGCTTGTGGCCATATTCACTGCTTCTAATAAGTCAAATTTGTCCTTTTGGTCTTTGAACTGAGCAGAATATGTTACAAATTCAATTACACCGGCTTTACTTATTCTGATTCCTGCTTCTCCATCGGTGTATACAACCGTGCCTGCAGGATCTACAAAGCTTCTTTTGGTAGAAATATCTCCATCAAAAAAGTCCGCTGCGATGTTTTCAGCGTTGTTCTCAACCATTTCTGGAGAAGAAGAAAGTTTTGCCATTGTATTAGAGCTTATATTTATAGGAATTATAACTTTTGGGCTATACCTCTCAGGTTCCACCTCATTTAGGAATATATAAGAATATATGTTACCTCTGTTGATCATATCCACCATGACCTTTATGCTGCTTTTCAAAGTCTTTGAACGAAATTCATATATACTGCCACCGGTCTTGTCCACTATGTAGATTGCATTGCTTTCGTATCCTACCAAAACAGTATCTATAGTTTTGATTTCTTCCCATTGAGCCTTAGTTACTCCTAATAGGCCTGCAAAAAGCTTATAATCATAGGCATAAGGAAATTCAAGCTCAACAGTACGCCCTGCTCTCAATTTTTCCATATAATCCATGGGATGCTTTTCCGATTCTATACCTTCCTTGGACTCCAAAATCACAGACAACATATTCTTAGTATCTTCCAATATTCTATCATATATCAGCCCTATCTCTGTTTCATTAAGTAGCAGAGTGTGTTCGCCATTATTATTTAATATGAGCTTTTCCGGCTTTATTAGATCTGCATTGCTACTTTCAAATACTAATAGCTCGCTAGTTTTCTCTTCTTTGTTTTTGAACATAATAAAAATACCCTCAATGGATATGTTTAACCATATTTGGGTAGTTAATATTATACTTATAAGCACAAGGCAAAAAAGAGTTGCAGATTTAAATTTTTCTAGCTTCAAGTTTACCATTCCCTATATAATTTCAATATTTCAATTCCAAGTCAATATCTTTAAAAAGAACAGAATTCACCATTCCATTGAGTTCCTCATTATTTACATACTCAACTTCTACCTCATAGGATGATCCATCATCTGTCTCAACTACTATTTTATTTCTACCTGGTTTTATAGCTACGGATACTCCGAAAATTCCCGATATGCCAACATTGCTGCTTTCACTTTGCTGAAATATCCATTCTCCTGAACCGACCTTTTGGAATCTGGATTTATTTTTATAAATTATAGTTTTTTCATTGTTGGGTTTGTACCAGTAAGTACTTATGCTGATATTGGTTCCTTCCAGTGCTTTGCCTTTGATAGACAAATCCTTATTATTATATTTTATCGGCTGTATCTCTCCCTCGACACCTTTTACAAAATCAAAAACAGGTATAGAGTCATCCGCTCTTCTGGCATACACACCAGTTAAAGAAGAAAAAACCATAACAAATACCATAATAAGGGTCAATATTATTTTTACATATTTACTATTGCACATAGGAATTCCCCCTAGGATTTATCACTATTATCCGATTCTCATCATCATTATACAATATAATTGTTACAATAGTATTACAGTAAAATTAAGGTTGATTTACACTCGCATTAAGGGGAAGCATAATTGTCACCCAGGTGCCCTCTCCATATTCGCTATCTAAAAGTATTTTTCCATCATGAGCTTCTATAATTTGTTTTGCTATGGACAAGCCAAGACCGGTGCCTCCAAGGACTCTAGAGCGCGCTTTGTCCACCCTATAGAACCTTTCAAACAGCCTTGCCATATCCTTTTTGGGTATACCTATACCATTATCCTTAACCTTTATATAAATATATTCTTCTTCTTTCCACATTGATACATTAATTTTTCCTTTTTGTTGTGTATATTTTATTGAATTGCTGATTATATTTATTATAACCTGTTCTATCCTGTCCTTATCTCCGATTATCTGAGGAACTCCATTATTAATCTCTAAAGCGATGCTTTGATCTTTTTGCTTTGCAGATATGCCCATCTTATAAACACAGTCGCTAAGTATCTTTGCTACGTCTAGGGCTTTCATATTTAATTGGGTTTTATCATAATCCAATCGAGACAACATCAGTAAATCCTTGACCAACCTTGCCATCCTATCAGATTCGCTATCAATAACCTTAAGAAATTTTAAAGTCATATCCTCATCTTCCAAAGCGCCATCCAAAAGAGTTTCCGTATAGCTTTTTATGGTGGTCAAAGGTGTGCGCAGCTCGTGAGAAACATTGGCCACAAATTCTTTTCTCATTCTGTCCAAGTTTTCCTGTTCTGTTACATCCTGAAGCACCATTATGGCTCCTGCGGTTTCAGACCCTTCATTTCTAAAGGGAACGACGCTATACCTTATAGTAGAGCCTCCTGCATCTACTAAATCGTTTCTCTCTTTTTCATCTTGAAATAAGTCTTCTACAGTAAAGGGCAAATTCAGCATGTTGGTAATATCATTAAAACTCTTGCCTTCCACGTCCCTTTGAGCTACTTTAAAAAGCTTAAAGGCCGCAGGATTAGCGTGAAGTATTGTGCCATCTGAGCTCACTGCAATAACACCATCTGTCATATAGGTGAGGATGGTTTCCATTTTGCTTTTCTCATTATTCACTTCATTAAGAGTGGTCTTCAGTCTGACAGTAAGATAGTTGAACATTTCCGTAAGCTTTCCTACCTCATCATCAGATCTTACAGGAATTATATCATCGAAGTCTCCTTTAGCCAGCTTTTCAGCCTTTGAAGTTACTTCCTTGATAGGCCCCGTTATAGTCCTTGCCAATATACTCCCCAATAAGACAGTAAAACACAGTGCCCAAATTGTAGCACTGGTAAGTATATTCTTTATATTCAATATAGATTTGTTTATTGATGTGAGATCTACATTGAGGTAAATAGCGCCAATGACTTCGCTGCCGTTGGAAATAACAGGGATTGCTATGCTTTTATAGTTATTTCTAAGATCTATGGTACTGTTTAAGTCTTTGACTACTTCACCCTCTAGGGCTCTTTGAATGATAATACTATCTTCTATGGGGTCTCTAATGTCTCCCCCCGTATAGGCTAAATATCTTCCGCTTTTATTAAATACATAGGCAGATTGAATCTGATCTTCCAGTCCCACAAACCAATTGTCCATAATGTCCTGGACATTATGGACTCCAACCATTTTATCCTTCAGAAGAAAAGAAAGATAATTAGCTTTTGGTACTATATTATTTACCACATTGCTTACTTGATCTTTTTCAACAGCTTGCACAATATAAAGACCTATTATAGACATAGCAAGCCACACCAATAAAACATAAATTATTACAAGCTTCCATTGGATGCTTTTTAACATCTGTTAAATCCTCCTGAAATAATAACCTACACCTCTCTTGGTCTGAACATATTTAGCGTTGCTCGGATCATCCTCAATTTTTTCCCTGAGGCGTCTTACAGTAACGTCCACTGTCCTGACATCGCCATAATATTCATATCCCCAAACCTCTTCTAATAGGGTTTCCCTAGAAAATACCTGATCCGGTGTGAGGGCTAGATATTTTAAAAGTTCAAACTCCCTAAGGGTAAGCTCTATTATTTGGTCATCTTTTCTAATTTCATATTTATTAAGATCGATGACAAGATTGTTTGATTTAATGATTTGACCGTTTACCTCTGCATCATTATTAAGGAAGTTAACCCTTCTAATATTGGCCTTTACCCTTGCAAGCAACTCTCTAAAGCTGAAGGGCTTGGTCATATAATCATCAGCCCCAAGTTCAAGACCCAAAACTTTATCTACCTCTTCTTCCTTTGCTGTCAGCATTATTATTGGAGTATTTATGTTCTCCCTAATCTTCTTGCAAACAGTAAAACCATCCATAACAGGAAGCATTATGTCAAGAATTATAAGATCCGGCTTATGCTCATATGTACTGTCAATAGCCTGCTGTCCATCCTCTGCAATAAAAACCTTATATCCTTCCTTTTCCAAGTTGTATTTAATAATATCCGCTATTGGTCTTTCATCGTCAACAACTAATATTTTACTCTTCATCCTCGCTACACCCCTTATCAATTACTGTACATCATATTGTCGATTTAGGTCTAACTTCCTAACAAAATAATCCAAATTTCGC
This sequence comes from Lutispora sp., assembly GCA_028709965.1. GTDB lineage: Bacteria > Bacillota > Clostridia > Lutisporales > Lutisporaceae > Lutispora. The sequence continues at coordinate 3,898 of JAQUTA010000047.1, read as the reverse complement.
ATATTCTCTAATAGAATTATATCATATAATTATATTAGATACTTAATATACAAATACAAGTTTAATTATGTGTCCCCCCGGATGCTGGAAAACAGGCGGGGCCTGTTTTCTTTTTTGATCATAATGCTGTATCTAAATCCTGTCCTGATTTCAATTTCTTCAATATATTTATTACTCCGCTCTTTCCATTATTACTGTAAATATCCTTAACTATGAGAAAAGACTTTCTATAAGCTTTCTCACTATCTAAAGCCATAAAGTCACCCCGCAGCTCATCCAATGAATATTCATCTTGGGAATCCATGAATTTTCCCCATTCAGTACCATATATATTGTATTCCTGATACAAAGCCATTCCTTCTGTAAACCATATTTCCACATTGCCCCCTGTAAGCTCATCCACAACCAAGTGAGTATATTCGTGGAGCACCGGTCCATTTATTTCATAGTCCTCTACAGTCATAGAGAAAGCTTCCGGTACAACTAGATGGATTACGCCCATATTGTAAAGCCCCATGACAGCTTGTCCATCTAAAGCCTTGTTGTATTTCCAAAATTCTGCCATGCTTCCATAGACGAAAACAGGGATGCTCTTGTTCGGATAATAGTCAAATTCCTGCCCAATCAAATCATAGCTTTTTTCCAAAAGGCAAGCTAGCTCTTCTACTACTTTTTCTTCTGCACCTCTGCTTTTCACTATAAAATGCGGCTTTCTAACAGTCTCTATGCTAGATAAAAGCTCTGTACTCTTATAATATTCGAAAACTTTCAAAGTTTTATAGCCCACTGACTTTGCAAGAATGTATGTCCTGCTATCTACTAAAAAAAACAACACCAGCAACGTTGTCAACACTATAAATATTTTAAAATAATTTTTTTTCATATCTGCATCACCACAGACATATTATACATAGATTTTATGTTAACTTCACTGGTATTTTCTAGTGGCATCCGCCGCAGGTCCCACAGCCTCCGCTGCAGCCGCTTCCTTTTGAGGCTCCGCCTGATTGGCACTTCCCCTCAAACACCTGCTTCACATTTTTGCTATGGCATTTAGGGCAAACCACCTTATCTTTATTAGAAGAATTCACTATCTCAAAAAACTTCTCACCGCAATCGTTGCATTTAAAATCCAAAGCTGCCATAATAATCGTCTCCTTTTATTTGATTCACCTATTAATATATTAAGGCATATTATATTATATTATATCATTTATCTTTAATTAATACAGTGAGGGAAATTTATGAAAGATTTTTTTCTTTTTTCTAAAAGAATTGATCCTAAAGTAAAATATGTTTCAGCCATCAAGGGTATAAAAAGCATGCCTTTGATTCTTCAGCTAAAGCATGACATAGACAACTCCATAAACAGAAAACTGAACAGAATTGGATTTAAAACAAAATATGATATTCCTTTTATTAGATGCATCTGTGGCAGCTTACCTGTAAGAAATTTTGATAGTTTAAAAGCTCTTGTTGAAATTAATAAAATTTATTATGATGATAAAGCTAGGCTTATGGGAAAAATTTTTCCTCCTTCAGACCATACAAAAATGCCAATTCAAATAAAATCCCAGCTATTAAACGGCAGGGGAGTTGCCATTGGGTTTATAGACACAGGCATAAGAAAGAAAATATTGGCCTTTAAGGATTTTGTCCAAAATAGAAAAGAGCCTTATGATGACAGCGACCATGGAACAGCAGCCATAGCTGTTTCATCTATACCTGCCTCCGGGGCAGGTATAGTGTGTGCCAAAGCCTTCGATATGAGTGATCATGGCTTTTATTCCGATATTATGGCTTCTATGAATTGGATCTTGGAATTAAAAGAAAAGCATAATATTAAAATTATAGTCTTGAATTTTGGAGTATCGGCGAACTATAAATTCCCAGATATTTTAACTATTGCTGCAGAAGAGTTATGGAAAAATGGATTGCTGGTGGTTTCATGTGCAGGAAATATGGGACCCCAAGCAGCTACTATAACAACCCCAGGCTGTAGTGAAAAGCTATTAACTGTTGGCGCCTTTGATGTTAAACCTGAAAAGCCCTTTGTACTGCCATGGAGCAGCAGAGGTCCCGGCCAAGGCAATGCATATAAGCCGGATCTGGTAATGCCCGGACATCTTGCATCGGAAGGTTTTATGGGGACATCCGCTTCTGCCAGCCTAGCCGCTGGATTGGCAGCTTTGCTTTATGAGAGAAAGCCTGATATCTCTCCGGATGATGCCAAAAGCCTGCTGAAGCTTTGCTGTGCAAGTCTTGGTGAACTTAAGCAAGCACAAGGAAAAGGGTACATAGATATAAAAAAGATAGAGGAAGTATGAACTTCTTCTATCTTTTATGCCTCTATAAATATTTGGATGGATTTACAGGTGAGCCATTTTTTCTAATCTCAAAATGTAAGTGTGGTCCGGTGCTCCTTCCCGTATTGCCTACAGATCCTATGTTTTGTCCTTTATAAACCTTGGCTCCTACTTTGACGTTTATTTTGCTCAGATGTCCGTAATATGTAACGAAACCTCCACCATGATCCACCTTTATCAGTTTGCCATAAGTTCCACTGGTGCCTGCAAATATAACCTCTCCTCCATCGGCGGCTTTTACTGCTGTGCCTACAGGAGCTGCAATATCTATGCCTTCGTGGAGCCTTCCCCATCTTCTCCCAAAGCGGGAGGTAATGCTCCCTCTTGTGGGGGTAGAAAAGGTGCCGGTACCTTTTTTGGGTGGAGGATCCTTAGTGCCTTTTACCAAAATTTGATCCTTGGGCTGTTTTATTATCTTTTCTGATAAAATAACCCTTCCTGTTTCGATGCCATTTACTTTGGTTATTTCAGCTTTGATTTCCTTTTCACCATATTGTCCCTTTACTCTGACTTGGGATTGATCCTTATACAGGCTGCTGCTGAGCTCCAACTTCTGCTCATATGGAATTTTATCTGTATATGTAGAATCCTCAACGGTTTTTACCCTTATCAAGGATTTGGGAACCACGAGATTTATTTCCTGCCCTATTTTTATCTTTTCCGGATTTGCACTGGGATTAGCTTTTTGCAAATCCTCTATGCTTATGTCATATTTTCTTGATATACTCCAAAAACTCTCTCCTGACTCAACCTTATGTATTCTAATTTCACTGGTGCCTTTTATTATGAAATTCTTTCCATCTTCTCTTGTCATCAAATCCAAAGTATCCGAAAATTCTTCCTTTACTTCGACCTTTTCGGCAAAGCTTATTTCCTTTACCCCACTTCGATCCAATCCTTGAAGGAAATATTCCTCTATATCTTTTAAAACTCTATCTGCTTCATCCTTAGTTTTGAAAGAAGCTACAGGTTTATCATCTGCATATATTACAGCAGACCTTATGCTATAGCCTATATGCTTCTTTAATTCAGCTTCCAAGGCTTTACCTTCAAGCAGCTGTTTTTTTGATGCCTTGATTTTTTCATATGAAATCTGGCTCTTAAAAGCAACTACTGCATCATTTTCTTTTTCAAAACCTTGTTTTAGAGTTTCCAGTGCAGAATCTGCTGATCTTTTGTCCTTTACCTTTGCTATTTCTACTCCATTTACCACAACCCCAAATGCATTGTTGGCAAAAATCATATATGCAATAGCTATTACTACGACAACTAAAGCCCCTCCAGTTGCCATAAATCTTTTGCTGTTAACCACCTTCATAGTAGTCTTCTTACTGCCGGCGGTCGGCTTTATATTAAACTTCGACAAAGTCTTTTTGGCGTCTAATTTATGTATGCTTTCCTTGAATTTGATAATCCATTGTTTCAACTTAGTGAAACTATCTTCGTCTCCCCCCATCGATACATCTCCTTCCAAAACATCACTTCTTATATTCTATACCATACAAGCATGTTATTCAATAACATATTAAAGT
>JAQUTA010000147.1:1487-3633 GCA_028709965.1 Lutispora sp. | reverse complement strand
CACCCAACTAGAAACAGCAATATCAGAGCTTCAAAAACTCTTAAAATAAATCTCCTCAAAAAAATCAATATGAAAAACAAACTTCATATTGATTTTTTTATTTCATAAATGTAAACTATATAAGTTATAAAGAATAAATATGTTAATGGGGACATTCCGCAACACTGAAATCGGGGACATTCCTCAGAGAGACAGACCCTAGAGCAAGAGGTGTGTCCCCGCACCTTGTTAGCAGCGGTGTGTCCCCATGGCTTAACGGAATGAAAGTCACATAAATAGCGAAAACCACTAAAGATAAGAGGGAGCAAAAAAATCCCCCCTCCGTGAAAATCCGTGGAGGAATCCGTGAAAATCTGTGTTCCCCGTAACCCAATACCCTATAGGAATACCCAATAAAATCATAGGAGCGTGAATTAATATGTCCGATCCCAAATATATCTTCGTCACCGGAGGCGTCGTCTCATCCCTCGGCAAAGGCATCACAGCGGCATCCTTAGGACGACTGCTTAAAAATAGAGGCCTCAAAGTAAGCATGCAAAAAATCGACCCCTATCTAAACATAGACCCAGGCACCATGTCCCCTTACCAGCATGGTGAAGTATTCGTCACCGATGACGGAGCCGAGACAGACCTAGACCTGGGTCACTACGAAAGATTCACCGACAACAACCTTTCCAAAAACAGCAGCGTCACCACAGGCAAAATTTATTGGTCCGTTATCAATAAGGAAAGAAAAGGTGAATACCTAGGCGGTACAGTACAAGTAATCCCCCACATAACCAATGAAATCAAATCCAGAATATACAGGGTAGGCAAAGAAAGCAGCCCTGATGTAGTAATCACCGAAATCGGCGGCACCGTCGGCGATATAGAGAGCCTTCCCTTCTTAGAGGCCATAAGACAGATAAAATATGAAGTAGGCAGAGAAAACGTCCTCTTCATCCACGTCACATTGGTTCCATATCTTCAAAAAGCAGGAGAGCTCAAGACCAAGCCCACTCAGCACAGCGTCAAAGAGCTCAGAAGCATCGGTATCCAGCCGGATATCATAGTCTGCAGGACGGAAAAACCACTATCCATAGAACTGAAAGACAAAATTGGACTTTTCTGCAATATTGATGGAGAATCAGTAGTTCAAAACACAGATGCAGATACACTATATGAAGTTCCCCTCCTTTTAAATAAGGAAGGTTTAGATTGCCTTGCAGTAAAGAAGCTTGGACTGAAATGCGGCGAGCCGGAGCTTGAAGAATGGAAAAGCTTAGTGGATAAAATACTCAATCCAAAGCATAAGGTGAAGGTTGCTCTGGTAGGCAAATACGTAGAGCTCCATGATGCATATCTCTCCATAGCAGAAGCTTTAGCCCACGGTGGCATAGCCAATGAGACGGAAGTAGAGATAGATTGGATAAACTCTACCGATTTAAATAAAGATAACTACGAAGAAGCACTCAAGACTTCAGATGCCATATTAGTCCCCGGCGGCTTTGGCAATAGGGGTATAGAAGGCAAAATCCTTGCCGCCAAATATGCCAGAGAAAACAAAATTCCCTATTTTGGTATATGCCTAGGTATGCAAATAGCAGTAATAGAATATGCCAGAAATGTACTAGGCATGGAAGGCGCCCACAGCACCGAGCTGGACCCATCTGCTCCCTATGGAGTAATAAGCCTCATGCCGGAGCAAGCCGACGTAGACGACCTGGGAGGCACCATGAGACTAGGCCTATACCCCTGCAAGCTGGGAGAAAACACAAAGGCTCATGATGCCTACAAAGACGAACTCATATTTGAGCGCCACAGACACAGATATGAATTCAACAATGAATACAGAGAACAAATAGTAGGAAGCGGCCTCATCCTCAGCGGCCTCTCACCCGATGAGAGACTAGTAGAAATAGTGGAGCTGAGAGACCACCCCTGGTTCCTAGGCTGCCAATTCCACCCCGAATTCAAATCCAGACCCAACAGACCCCACCCCCTATTTAGGGACTTCATAAAAGCCGCAGTAGAATGCAAAAAATAATATCTTTATGGTATAATGTATATAATATTTATTGGGAGTGAAATTTATGGAAAAAGTACTTACCGAAATATTAAGCGAAGTAAAAACTATAAAGACAGACATTACAACCATTAAGACAGA
>JAQUTA010000147.1:0-1387 GCA_028709965.1 Lutispora sp. | reverse complement strand
CAAGTGAACAAAGCAGAGCACGACAATATGATAAACGACATTGCTGAAGTCAAAGGCGAAATAAAGGGTTTAAGAAATAATATTAATACTGTTGAATTAGTCACCTCGCAAAACTGGACTGAGATAACCAGACTAAAATCCATTAAATAAAAAACTCTAAAAAAAGACCCTAAACGAGTATCCTAAGACCAGTGACCAGAGACTAGCGACTAATAAAAAGGAGTTGATATCTATGGTTACAAAACTAGAAAACTCTAGACAAAAATATACCTACCAAGACTATAAAACCTGGCCCGATGACGAACGCTGGGAGATAATCGACGGTGAGGCATATAATATGTCTCCAGCACCAAGGACAGATCATCAAAATGTTTCAATGGAGCTATCATTACAATTTGGCTTGTACCTACGAGACAAACCATGCCAAGTATTTGCTGCTCCATATGATGTTATGCTTGACGAGGACAAAAACAATTCACAAAACATAGTCCAGCCGGATCTCCTTGTAGTCTGTGACAAAAAAAAACTGGAGAGCGGCAAATACTGCTTTGGTGCCCCTGACCTTATAATAGAAATACTATCTCCGTCTACAGCCAAAAAGGATCTGCTCACGAAGCGTAATCTTTATGAAAAGTTCGGAGTAAAAGAATATTGGATAGCTGACCCGGAGCACAAAGACCTTACAGTATTTTTACTGCAAGATGACGGCAAATATTCTGAACCAAAAACATATCGCACTGAGGAAAAAGTAACTCCATTTCTCTTTCCCGACCTCCAAATAGACCAGGAGCTTGTATATAGGGAGATATAAACCCTATGGAAGCTTTTATAAGTATTGGGTATAATTATAGTAAGGCAAGGAGGTCTGATGAAAGTGAAAAAGTTTACATTTACAGTTTTAATAGAAAAAGATGAAGACGGAGGTTATGTAGCAACCGTGCCAGAACTAAAAGGTTGCCATACCCAAGGAGATTCTATGACTGAACTTATGGCAAATGTAAAAGAAGCAATAGGCTTATGCCTGGAAGTACAAAATAAAGACGGAATAAATGTATTCAATACTCAGTTTATTGAAGCCAAGCAGTTAGAGTGGGTAATCTAATGAGTAAGCTTAATATCATATCACCAAAAGACATGATTAGAATAATTGAGAAGCTTAACTTTGAAGAAATTCGTCAAAATGGTAGCCATAAGTTTTTTAGACACAAAGATGGTAGAGCTACAGTAATACCGATGCATAGTAATGACTTAAAAAGAGGTTTGATAAAACAAATTCTAAAGGATATCAAAATTACTGATGAAGAATACGAAGAATTGAGAAAATCAATATAAAAATATAAAACATTCATCGGGATAATAAATTCTCTATGGATGTTTTATATTGTCC
>JAQUTA010000046.1 GCA_028709965.1 Lutispora sp. | reverse complement strand
TTAAATTTTGAATTGATAGGTAAAAGATTTAGCGAGTTACGAAATAGGAGTGGTTTTACACAAAGTCAGTTAGCCGAGTATTTAGATGTGGATCAGAGTTATATTTCAAAATGTGAAAAAAATGAAAGACAGTTTAGTACAGATGTGCTTGAAAAAGCAGCAGAACTCTTTGGATGTACCATGGACTATTTTGTTAACGAGTCTTGCGAATTTGTACAGATGCTAATAGCTCTTAGAGCAAAAAGCATTACTACTGAAGATTTAAATACTATAGCTGCTATGAATAAAATAGCACTCAATCTACGCTTTATGGAAGGCTTACTTGAGGGGGAATAGAATTTGAAAGAGAAAATTGAACTAAACAGTGAAGCTATAAATTTAAGAAAAGATTTCGGTGAAGATGCTAATTCTCCAATAGATATATTCTCTCTAATTCATAATAACGATGATTTAACTATCGTGTATTATCCCATGAGTAGCAGAGTAAGTGGAATTTGTATTAGAGATGGAAAGAATAAGATTATTGGAGTTAATTCCACCTCAACTTATGGTAGACAGCGTTTTACAATAGCTCATGAACTCTATCATTTATTTTTTCGTGAAGAGTTTAAAAGCATTGTCTGCTCTACAGACCTTGAAATAAATAAGGATCCTCAAGAAAAAGAAGCAGATATGTTTGCATCTTACTTTTTAGCACCTTATGAAGCACTATCCTATTTTATAAAAAATAAACTGAAAAAAGAAAAACATCAACTTGAGATTGAAGATGTTATAAAAATAGAGCAATATTATGGTATGAGTAGGCAGGCTATGCTTTGGAGATTGGTAAATGATGGATATATAAGTCGCGAAAAAGCTGATACAATGAAGATTGGAATAGTAGGTTCAGCTAGAAGGCTTGGCTATGATGACCAGTTATATACACCCACTCCAGAAGATAAGCAGTATGCTACTTTTGGAAAGTATATTAAATTAGCTGAAGAATTAAAAGGCCAGGATATAATTTCACAGGGTAAATATGAAGAGTTGTTACTAAATGGCTTTAGAAGTGATATCGTTTATGGTTTAGATACTGAAGAGGATGAAGTATATGACTGATAAACTATTTTTTGATACGGATTGTATCTCTTCCTTCTTGTGGATGAAGGAAGAGAACATTCTATTTAAACTTTATCGAGGCAAGATTGTATTGCCCAAGCAAGTATTTAATTAATTATAGATTTTGTACAGGCTCTGAAGCATTTGATTTCACGGCTTTTTCTACGCTAAAAACGGGCTGAAAAAGTGCATTTTTAGCCCGTTTTTTTGGGTTTTTTATAGATGACATTCGGATTCTTGATAATGAACAACCTTAAAACTGAATCTCTATAATGAGAGGGCAATGGCATCAAATTGTATTTTTACAGACAATACTTTTTGGCTTCATCACAAATCTCGTGGTATCTAACTCTTTTTGCAGCAGCCCAAAGTGCTTCGAAATCTGATAAGTATTCTCCTTTATATAGGGATAAGAGATTTTTTGCCTGCTCCTTGGTATTATGAAGCTTAAATTCTTCATATGCCCTTTCAAAAAGGTCGCTATCGCATTCAATTTCCTCTCTACAGATAAAATAGCGGTTTTCACGGCAAATGATCGATTCCCCTATATAGGCACAATCAAGATCATTTTTTAGATGCCTCAGATTAACAGCAATCAGGTTTTTAATATTTTTGGATTCCGATTCCCACCAAATAGCGTTATATATTTGTTCCTTTGTGGCCCCTCTGTCTCCTGCATCAAGCAGAAAGGCCAAAAGCTCGCGTTCCTTTTTAGCTCTGAATTTTAAAAGTTTTTGCCTGTCTCTGTCCTGATAAACGGTAAAGGCTCCCAATGTTTCAATATATACTTTCTTTGGCCGGTATCCGGAAAATTCTATCATTTGCTTTGTAAATTCAGGCTCTATTCCGTAGTTGTACGCAAATTCAAGGACTGGGTCATAAGCCTTTCGCATCTTAAAATATTCATAGAGCCCATGGTCGGAGCAAAGCTTAAGATAACGCCCTGTCAGGATGGTCGCCTTTTCATGATCCTTTGTCTCGATTGCCGCTCTTACAAGTACTCCGTATGCCAGCGACGCATGAAGGAGCATACCGGAGCTCTCTCCTGTCTCTATGCACAGGTTCGCACATTTAACCGCGTTCGGATAATCGGATATGGCGGTAAAATACCCCATAAGTCTGGCAAGGACAAGGCTTTTTAAATAAGCTCCCGCCCTGTCAAGATTTTCAAAGATTTCCCGAACAATATCTTCCTTCGGGTCATCCGTAAAAATAAGGCTGTAGGTAAGACGCTGCATTTTTGCCCAATGCATCTGAAAATCGGTTTTACGATAAAGAGGCGCATACTCGTCAGCCAAGGTAAAATACTTTACGGCAGTTTCATAGGATGCATTTTTACCGTTAATTTTATCAATAAAGGTATTCTGATAGTGGATTTCAGCTGCCAACAAATAGCCTGCCCACATTTCTTCATAGTTTCCTGTATTCCTGAGCCGTTGAAGTTCATCTGACAGTGTGGACAGTGAACGGCTTTTTTCTCCCAGCATTTGATAAGCCTTGGCTACATAGATGCCGGTACTGTGCATACCCAAATATTTCAGTTCACCCTCGGAGAGCTCAAGGGATTTTTCGTAGTAGCAAACCGAATCTTTCATTCTGCCTGCAAAAAATTGAATTGTGCTGAGGTACCTTTCAAACCACCGCATGATCTTAATATTGCCGACATTTGCGCAGCTCTCTATCATATGCCTTGCAAGAGCATAGGCCTCGCCTATCTGCGAATTCCAGCACAGGTTGTACAGCTTTTCGATGACTACAGAATATGCCAGTTCCCCAGTCGGATTGTCAAGTTTTGCAAAAAGCTCATCAAGCAGATTGTTTGACTCTTCGAATGAAACAAAGTTGCGGAGAACCCTTGCCTTATGTATCATAGCCTCAAAATAAAGCTCCTTATCGTCTATGTTCATTAAGGGTATCGCTGCCTCAAGGCACGCTTTAGCCTGTACAAAATTTCCGAGAACAGACAGAAAAGCACCCTTGGCCACAAGAATTCTCGGGTTTAGTTCCACCGCCGCATCATTAAGCGCTCGGAACCATATCCGAAGCTCGTTGTAATTGCCGGCTTTTATATAATCACTGTAGCATGCGAGGATTATATTTTCCAGAAGTTCGTCATCCTTCGATTCAATGGCGTACCGGGCTGCCCTTGAATACTGCTTATGGTCAAAATAGTACCGGGCGGCTTTCTGCCTCAATAAAGGCATTTGCTCCTTATCACCCGTTTCCAGCAGGCCGCTTCTGAAAAGCGCGTGGTAGCGATAAAACCCGTCGCCTGTTTTGATGGTGAATATATTTCTGGATACAAGGCTTTCCAGCATGAGTCTTGTATTTTTTTTATTCAGGACATCATCCAGCATCTGTGCGTCCAGCACGTCAAAGCAGGCAGATTTTTTAAGAAAATCCACCATGTCGGAGTTCAGATTTGCGATGCATTCACGGAAAAGGTAGGCATACAAAGTTTCATTGCCGCAGGAAGTAATGTCGCCAATGGATATACCGTTCTCCAGCAATACTTGGAAAGAACGGACGGCCAGAGGCCACCCCTCTGTGGAATCGTAAATGGCGGGATCGTCAAAACCCAGGATACTGACGATTTCTTCTCTTGTAAACGCAAGCTCCTTTTGGGTCAGTTCTGTGATGTTGCCCTTTACTTTAAACGATAAAAAATCCTGCCAAGGTGCCTCTCTGCTGCCGAAACAAAGCTTAGCATTGTTGGGGAGATACTTGGTCAGGCTGGCGATAAGCTTTTTGACCTCATCTTCTTCTATAGTATGCAGATCGTCCATGACCATGATAAAATCATCGGTAATATTTTCAATGCTGCAGATCAGTGCACCTGCAAGCATGGAGATGAAATTGTTTTTTTCGGAAAAGGGCAGGTATTCCGATGCGGAGAAGTCAAATTCCGGGAAAGCTTGCTTTACAGCCCCGCACAGCGTATTTATAAAGGTAAAGATATCGTTTTCTCCATCCAGGGATAGCCAGACGACGTTTTCGGCACTATTTGCAACTTGCGACAGAAGGGTCGTTTTGCCGTGACCCGCGCCGGCATGGATATACACAAGCTTTGCGGGGCTGTTAAGGACGGTATTTATTAAATTATTGCGTATGATTTCTCCTGTCAAGGTTCTGGGAACTGTCAGCCTTGCGCTTGGTATATTGAGCATGCATATCACTCCACAAATAATATTATTAATACAATAATTATACATCCAAAACCGGAAAATTTGTGGAAAATTTCAAAAAAAGATGAAAAAAGTCGGAAAATTGCACTTATGTTCACGGTTTTGTTAATTACCGGTGTTCTATAATTAACTAAATAGCAACATGTATTGCTGATATACGGATTAGCAACAAAAACGAGGTGAATAAAGATAGATATTAATATTATTAGAAAAGATTCGGATGAGAATTGCGGCGTGAATGAGGAAATGTTTCCCTGCATAGGGAAGTGCTGCAGCATAAATGACGTTCCATTTATTGCTTCATATGAAAAGACTTGCCCGTATTGTAACATATCGACTTCTCTTCCGTATGGAGCAAGCCTTAAGACAGTGACTATTTTTGAGTGTAGCAGATTAGGTTACGGTAAAAGGTTAACGGAATAACGGAATAACGGAATAATGAAATAATGTTGAGATTAAATGTTGATGTTCAGGGTATTAACTTAATATTTGTGAATAGAATAGGAGGCGTAAAGAATGCTAAAAATGATTCAAAAAAGGATGACTGTTGTATTAATTGTGTCGATGCTCTTACAGTTGTTTGCTGGTGCGACACCGGTGTTGGCGAAAGATTCAAGTGACCTCATAGCAGATCCTGAATTTGTGCCAATGCTGACCGTAACTTTGTCCCCCGGGGAAACGGCAGGGGCCACTTCAGCAACGGTTACAGATTATGTTTATGGGAACTTGCTTGTTAACATAACAGAGCAGGAGATTGCAATGCCTAGGATTGGGGACACAGCCCCAACGACTGGGGATAATCTGTTTGCAGATTACAAGTCCGGTGCGGATATTACAGCCGGAGTAGCGGCAGGCAATTACCTGCAGATTTATGATGTCGATGTGGAAGAAGGGGAACAGATAGTCGCCTTTTATCAGGCAGAGCTGAGGGAGGAAGATATAAATGAAGAAGAGATAGAGGAAGAATACGATCAGGATTCAGGTGAGGATTTGGAAGAAGAACCCGATCAAAATTTAGATGAAGGTTTAGAAGGAGAGATCGGTGAAGATATAGGAGAAGATGAGGAAGAGGAGCCTGCCGAGAACCAGTTGATGGGTGCTGAGCTTATGGCTGAAGGAGGATATACTTATATAGACGAAAACGGCGATACAAAATTTACAGGAACCAAAACAGTCGCTAAAATCACATCGGATACTGATACACTTAATGATGGTTGGTATATTGCGGAAGGCACCATCAATATAATTTGGACAATTACTATAAAAGGTGATGCCCACTTGATCCTTGCGGATAATTCGCATTTCAGCGTCAAAGGATTCTTTGATGCGGGTATAAATGTTTCGGAGGGCAATAGTTTGACAATATATGCTCAATCAGAGGGAGACAAGATGGGAGTTATGGATGCCACCGGTCATTTCTATGCAACGGGTATAGGCGGTAAAGAAGGAAATGGTGGGAGTATAACAATAAACGGCGGCAATATTATAGCCAAAGGAGGCAGCAGTATCAGCGCAGGCATCGGGGGAGGATTAAAAGGCTCTGGAGGAGATATTACTATAAACAACGGCAAAGTTACAGCCATCGGAGGTACCGGTTGTGCAGGAATAGGAGGAAGCAGTTATGGAGACGGTGGCATTGTGACAATTGGCGGTGGTACAGTCATAGCAACAGGAGGCAGTGGCGGCGCAGGAATAGGAGGAGGTTACGGCGGAAATGGTGGCACTGTAATTATCAAGAACCATCCTACAATTATTGCTACAGCAGGTGAGGGTGCGGCAGACATAGGAAACGGGCAAAACAGCGAAGGAACAACTGTTATTAAGCGTGACAGTATAAATGGAAACGATTTGACATATGTAAAATTGGAATTACAAAACTTATCACCTAATAAAACACATAGTATAGTATCTAATGGGGAGGAATACAAAATTGACGGTAAAGGGCTTACAGGATTTTTTGTAGAAAGATCAGCAGATGGCAGAAATATCACTATAAAACCGGAAGAAGTATCAATAAATATAAATCCCGGTGATGTACAAAATAGCAAAATAATCATCAATATGAAAGATTATTCCGATCCCGTTGCAGGATTTGGTTCAGCTCTTAACTTTCCGCTTGGCTCACGCGCAAGGATCGATATCCCTCTAACCTATGACACATCCATAGGAGGTATTATGGATTTCACCATATCTATGTGGATTTTTCCTAACGAAAATGAACCTTATCAAACGCTGTTTCGCCAATATAATACAGATACCTTTAGCACAGGAGCATGGTTAAGGTACATAAAATCCAATGATGATGAAGGATATTTATATTTTGGAATAGATTCACGTAAAAACCTCGGCGGCTGGCAATGGGTATGGAACTGGAATAATGGGGTACCCCCATCTAATGTTGCTAAGATACCATTTCACCAATGGACCCATGTTGCCCTTACCAAATCAGGGAAAAAAGTGACTCTTTATGCAAATGGAGAAAAGTATTATGAAATGACTTTAGATGATATACACTACTATACAGGCAAACCCTATAGCGGAAATATCAGTATAGGCGGATCGTCCATAGATGATCAATTTTTCTGTGGGGAAATGGATGAAATTCAGTTTTGGAATACTCCCCTTACCTCAGATGAAATTAAGGCTTGGATGTACAGAGAGATAGATAAAAAACATCCAAAATATAATAACTTATTTTACTACTACAGGTTTAATGAAAAAGGAGGAACCTCTGTCTTTGATTCAAAAGAATTATATAACGGAACAATGGTCAATATGACAGAATCAAGCTATATCACTTCAGATGTCACGGGCTGGTCGGTAGAGGCAGGTTCAGTTTTAAAAGGCGAATTGATCGGGTCACATGCTAAAGGGTCAAGTAATAATGGCCTTGACTGGAACCTTACATTTGAAATTGTAGAGCAAGGGGAAAAAGGAACAGCAACAATTACAGAAGACAACAAATTTGAATATCAAACCAATGATATGAGTCAGGAAGGGCATGACTCTTTTACATATAGAGTAAAAGGTTTTGGTGGGAAGTATTCAAATACCGAAGCCGTGAATATTGATATAAGACCTAAAATAAATATTTATTTGCCGCCAAGCCCCGACGATTCAGACAGACATGAAAAATCGAGAAAAGATGATGCAGAAAAGACCGTTGATGTAAAGCCGAAAAAAGCTGATACGGAAACAACAACTGAAAAAGACGGTAAAAAGGTTATATCCATTGTTATAGACCACAAAAAAGTCGAGAAAGAACTGGAGCAAGAGGGCAGCAATGCAATTGTGACTATTTCTGATACGAGCGGTGCGGATACTGTTATCGGGACTTTAAACGGACAGACTGTCAGGAATATGGAACGTAAGGATGCTGTTCTTGAAATCAAAACATCGCGAGCTACGTATACGCTGCCGACTACCCAAATAAACATTGACGTTGTTTCAGGGCAGTTCGGGAAAGAGGTGGAATTGAAGGATATTGCGGTAAGCGTAAAGATATCTGAACCTGCCGAGGATACTGTTAAAATCGTTAAAGATACCGCAGACAAAAACAATTATCAAATTATCGTAGAGCCCATTGAGTTTGAAATCACCTGCTCAAGCGGAAGCAAGACCGTGGAGGTTTCCAAATTCAGCGCATATGTAGAAAGGATGATTGCGATACCTGAAGGCGTCGATCCGTCTAAAATTACAACAGGCGTTGTTCTGAATCCCGACGGGACCTTCTCTCATGCGCCTACAGCCATTATAATGATAGACGGCAAATATTATGCAAAAATCAACAGCCTGACCAACAGCGTCTACTCGGTTATATATAGTCCGAAAACCTTTAAGGATGTTGAAAAGCATTGGGCAAAGGAAGCAGTCAATGATATGGGATCAAGGTTGGTGATTAGTGGCACAGGCAAGGATAATTTTGAGCCGGACAGGAACATCACAAGGGCGGAATTTGCGGCAGTTATGGTCAGAGCATTAGGGATTAGACCGGAAGTATATAAAAACAATTACTTCGATGTCAAAGCAGGTGAATTGTATAGCGAATACATTTCAACATCATCATACCATGGTTTGGTCAGAGGCTACGATGACGGGACATTCAAACCTGACGGAAATATCACCCGTCAGGAGGCTATGACAATTTTAACGCGAGCTATGGACATTACGAAGCTTGGAGAAAATCTTAACATCGATGAGGGTGACATTCTTGAAGTGTTTAGCGACAATGCTGATGTTTCAGACTGGGCCGAGGATTTTGTATCAAAATGTATAAAGACAGGCGTTGTTACCAGCAAAGGCGATGGGCGGATAGCTCCTCTGGACAACATCACAAGGGCCGAGGCCGCGATCATGGTGCGCAGGCTTCTTTCAAAATCGGGTCTGATCAATGAATAGGTGCTTAAAAAACTACGAGGAGGGGATTCAAAATGAGAAAATCATACATATTTATAATTAGATTAACAGTCATAGTGTTTCTTTTTACCTGCATTACGCTTTCGGACATGACAAATGTATCCGTCTATGCAGTCACAGCAGATGTGACTCAGGGCTATGAAGCATCAATCGAAGCAGCACGGGAGGCTGTGGCAAAAGAGTTGTCAACGGGCATACCGTCAAGTGCAACAGTAGCCATCATGGTGGATGGCAAGATAGTTTATGCAGAAGGTTTTGGATTGAGAGACCGCGCTAAGAACCTTCAAGTAGAAACAGATACACAGTTTAACATAGGTTCCGTCAGCAAAATCTTTACAGCTGCATCTGTTCTTATACTGGAGCAAGAAGGCAAGCTTTCGCTGGACAAGCCTGTTACCGACTATATTCCTGATTTTACAATGAATGATGAAAGATACAAAGACATAACCGTTCGTATGTTGCTTAATCATACATCAGGCTTACCGGGAACAAATGTTAAAGATGGTTTTACAGCAGTAAAAAATAGAAATTACGTAGAGGAAACACTGGGAAGATTAAAAATCAGCAATTTGGTGAATGATCCGGGGAAAATAAGCATTTACTGCAACGATGGGTTCACAATTGCCGAGGCTGTTATCGAGCATATTTCGGGCATGAGCTTCCCGGATTTCCTTGAGCAGAAAATTTTTAATAAAATGGGCCTTGATAATACAAGCGCATACTATAAAGAAGGCAACCAAAATATTGCTAGAGTATATGAAAAAGATAGTATAGTGCCATTACCCGTTGAATATGTAAACGTACTTGGAAGCGGGGGAATATCTTCCACGGCAATTGATCTTTGCAAATACGGAGAGATTCTTCAATCAGAAGCTATTTTGAATCCGGCCATGATTCAAGAATATGCCAAGGCTCAATATGGCCCCGAAACAGTCCCGGCGGGAGAGCCGTTATTCAATGTGGGATTGGGCTGGGACTATGTGCAAGTCCACAAATTCAAGAATCAGGGCATTGACGTACTGGCGAAAAATGGCGGCACATTTCAATACTATTCCCAGCTTTATGTATTGCCTAAAGAGCATATAAATGTTGCGGTTATTTTTGCGGGCACTGCAAACCCTACAGCTGTTGCAGATGCCATACTGCAGGCCTTGCTTGAAGAAAAGGGAATTGTGAAAAAACCATCATCTGATATAATTCTCCCGCAGGATGCTAAAATTCCGGATAATTTAAAAAATTATGAGGGGTTTTATACCTCAGACAATGGAATTATGAAGGTGGAGGTTTCTTCCGATAAAAGTGGGATGATTCTCTCAACCTACGATGGTAAGGGTTATAAGCCAGCAGGTGTTTTAACTTATAAAGAAAATGGCAGGTTTTATAGACCGGATGGCATCAGCTATTCCTTTGCAGAGCATGGGGAAGGACAGATAATGATGATTTATCCCGACAGCTCAAATACAGGATTTGTAAGTTACGAGAAATTAAATAATTTAAGTGATATAGACGCAAGCGCATTTTCAGGAAGGGTGTGGGTTCCAAGAAATCTGGACCGATATGATTTTTTCACTAAGATGTTTCAGACCGAAACAATTCCTGAAATACCGGGATATTTATTTATCAATGACGGAGCAACATATACTCCATTAGCTCTTAAAAGTCCAACAGGTACTCGGATGTCCTTCAATTATATAAGGGATCAGTTTGAAGTCCTTCTGCAAAATATCGAAGGGGAGACATTGCTCTATAATTATGGGCATTACTATTCTGACACCTCAAAACTACCAATTATTGCAGAAGGTGATATTCTGCAAATTGATTCTAACGGTCAAAACAAGGCAGGAAGGATGGGGTTTAGTGACCTTGTGAGCTTTTCTATTCCCGAAGGAGGGAGAATTGTGATCTTTTCTCCTGAACTCAATTTGGCATACGACAGTCTGATTTCAGACAACCCTGAGACCTATGTGGAAGAGGGTGCCTATATTGTGGCCGTCGGCAAATCGGGAAATACTTTTAAAATTACTAATTCTGAACGGTTTAAAGATATAACCGACCATTGGGCAAAAGATTATATAAATCAACTGGCATCTGCCAACATACTGAAGGAAACAGGGAATGATCAGTATCAGCCTGATAAAAACATGATGGGGCCTGACTTTTTGATACTTCTCCAAAGAGCTACCGGTATTACCCCGGATGATCTTTATGCATCCGGACAACCTGTTACCAGAGCGCAAGCTATCTCCATCTTAGCAGATGTTATAGCTTTAACAGGTTTCGATACTAACCTGACCTCAGAAGAAGAAATTTCATTGATAAAAGGTTTTTCTGATTTGGAAGGAATTGACCATGAGCTTAAATCTAATGCAGCGTTACTTATAAAACTTGGTATTTTTCAAGGGAGGGGCAATAAACTTTTGGCGCCCGAGGATATTATGTCCCGAGGGGAAGCAGCTGCAACGGTTTTGAGGATGTTAAAGAGCATACAGTAGACTATAGTTCACTCTTGCAATGAAAGCAGACTCAAAAACAAATGTATGGAGACAAAAACAATGAGTGAAAGAAATATAATTCAGCAGATATTTAAAGATAAAAGAAAGAGAGAAACGAAAAGCATAGAAAGAAATCAAAGAGTTAGAGAATACATATGAAATAATAAAAAAGCTTGGCAAGGGACAAATAGAGCCTGTATTTGTATAGAGGGGGTGGAGACCATAAAAGACAAGAGAAGAGCAAAGCTAAATTTATGGAATATTGCAAAGGGATATATTGATTTGAACGATGGGAAACTGTCCAACCTGGACTACCTTCAGATGATATTAAATAAAGAACTTGAGATTCGAGCCAGACAAAAACATATCAAGCTGAGAAAGGCAAGCAAGCTTCCCAACAAATATGAATTGTCTTTTAATAAATCAGTATCTAAAGGGAATCCTTCATTTTTAGCGTAATGGCAAAAAAATAATTGTTGTTCTCGTATTACCTTCGCGAAAAGGATGTACCTTTCATAAATCAGCCATAAATTTTGAAAACGCTTTACCTAAAATTGGTAGGAAACTCCCTTGGATTACATATATTAAAATTAATTCAAATGTATTGATAGAATATCTAAGGACACGAAATACTACGTAAATGAAAGAAAACTGTATTTTCTACTTGTCTAATTTAATCAGAACACTCAATAGTAAATATACCTTCCTAATTAGGGGGATAAGAACATATTTTTCTTGTTATTTATCTTGTGTCATACTAGAATATAGACAAAAATTAAAAATGCCTATTCCAAGGGGAAACTATATGGTAGTACAAGCTATACAAAAGGCGACATCTATGCAATGGGTCTAGGGGAGAGTGTTGTAACAAATAACTTCTATTTTAGCGGATCGGTTAGATTAAAGGTTGGGAAGAAGGCAGAAGTAAATGGAGATGGTATTGCTAATATAAGGCCAGGAGATAAGACCAGTATATATAATTACTGCTACTGGAATTCTAAGCATGACCCATTTCCAGGATATCCTACATTCAATAAGCCTACTGCCACTTCAAAGGCTATGAATATATCTACAGGGAAGCTCTCTGGGTCTGTAAGCATAGGTGGAAAACAGTATGACAATATATCTTCAGCCCTTAATGCATGGGTAAATATGCAAGGTGGAGGGTATCTAAAATGGACTGATGGGGCGCAACCTGTTTTTAAATGGACATTTGGCTATCAGGAATTGGGAATGGATTGTTTGCACCAGAAGCAGCTTTGACTAGGGAGCAGGCCAGCACAATGCTTACAAGAGTTTATAAGGCGGTTTACTGGGAGGGATGGACTCTGGAAGAATATGATTACGAACAGTTAGTTCTTTGTCAAGATAAAAGTACCGGATTAAAAGCAATTATTGTTATTCATGATACTACATTAGGTCCGGCGCTAGGCGGAACAAGAATCTACGATTATGAGACTGATGAAGAAGCGATTGAAGATGCACTAAGATTAGCTAAAGGTATGACATATAAAAATGCAGCACTGGGATTAAACCTTGGTGGCGGGAAAGCTGTTATAATAGGAGATCCGAAGAAGATAAAAAGCGAAGCGTTGTTTAGAGCTTTTGGCAGATTTGTTGAAGGTTTAAACGGCAGATATATAACCGGTGAAGATATGAATATGACACAACAAGATGCCGCATATATTAGTTGTGAAACGAATTATATAGTAGGTTTGGAAACAGGAAGCGGCAATCCTTCAACGCTTTATAGAAACAATCGCAAAATAAAAACTATCAGCAGAATAATAAAGCCGTTGATTAACAGCGGTCATTAAAATTAATAAGCGGCGGCTTGAAATGGATTATTCCTGCCGTCGCTTTTCCTTTAAGGTGTATTAAAGTATATTACCCATACACTATATTTTTCATATTTTCCAACGGTTTTTCACCTCCGATTAATATTTCGCATTAGTAGATTATTGCGTCACACTGATAAAGTTACTGGGTAAGGATTGCCAGTGAATATTATACAGCAGCCTAGAGTCATGTAAAACACAGATTTTCACAGAATCTTTCACAGATCCACACTGTTGGAGTAAAACATTGTAAAAAATGTTTCTGTGTAAATCAGTGCTAAATCAGTGTTAATCCGTGTTCCCCGTTCCCCATTTACCTATGTCGCATTCTATAGACTTCGTGGATAGATTTAGATACAAAGATCTTGTAAGAGAATGTTTTGGAAGAATAGATAACTATATATTAAAAGAGAGATTAAAGAATCTAACAAATAAATTGTAATGCTTATAATGAATACATATGTGATATAATTGATATAAAGATTAAATTAAAATTTGGAGGAATGAAATATGGGTGAATTTAATAATATACTTATGGATAGAGATAAGTTACTCCAAATATTTGATTATCTTAATGAAAGATTAAAAGAAAATCAATTACAACTGGAATTAACTATTTATGGTGGAACAATCATGACAATGGTTTATGACAATAGACCTGCTACTAAGGATATAGATTGTGTATTTAGTGAAGTTAATCAAAAGTTATTGGAGAACATACTAGGAATGACAAGATTTACATTTAAACTTCCAGAAAATTGGATAAATGAGGAAATAAAAGAACCACTAAAATCAATAATAAAAGAAGATAAAGAAACCTACAAAATATATTCAAATCTTAAAATTCTAAAGCCAAAAGCCGAACAGTTATTAGCTATGAAAATATTAGCTGCAAGGGCAGAACCTGCAAAGGATTTTATAGATGCATTTATATTATGTAGAGATTTAAATATTAGGACTAGAGAAGAATTATTAAATGTTGTCGAAAAGTATTTGCCTCTGACACTAATTGGAGAAAGACAGATTAAATTTATAAAATATTTAGGAGAGGATTTAGGTTATGATTGGAAATAAGTATCTAGAAAAATTATTTGATTATTCAGATGAAGATACAAGTATAAATCAATTACTAGAACTATTAAAATATAAAGATCCTAATTTTATATGCAGTTTAAAAGAAGAACCTGTAAATTTGGATTTGTGTACCCATGATGAAATGAGATATTTAACGATAATTTCTAGTTTAATAGATTATTATTTGCAAATACATGAACTTGAAATCCCTAAATGGATAAGGGATGAGAGGCTACAATTCCATAGACCATATTATCATCTTAAAAGAATAAATGATTTTGATAAATTCAAGTTACAAGTTGATAGTCCTTCACCATTTAGAAGAAGAAACACTTATTTTGATTTAGATGCAATAGCTAGAGTATAATTTTAATTGGCAAAGGTGCTCAAAAAAATAAAGAAGAAGGTGAATCCCCCTTCACAACATACAAATAAATAGGAGGTTTGTGTGTTGAATAAAATGATATCAATAAACGAAATAGATTTCAATACCTTAATACTAAGCGCAGCAAAAGCTCCAAAGAAAGAAGGAACAGGTTATAGATATCCAACAACAGGAAGAATACCCTACGCAGGAATGAATCTGACAAATGGAAGAAAGGCGGATGGCATTCTTAAATTTTACTAGGAATTTGTATGAAAAAATAAAGGAGTTGAGAGCATGGCTTCTTTTAATACTAGAGAACGAATAGAAGAAATTGCAAGAAAATATGGGGAATTAGTGAAAGAGGAATTAGATGTAAAAAATATATACTTATATGGTTCATACGCAAAAGGAACTTATACATCAGATAGTGAAATAGTAAAACACATCCCGAGTCTGGAAGATCACGGTCACCTGTATATGTATTACGGGATTCCGTATTCTGAAGAATGCTATGTATATGGCGATGATGAAGAAGGTAATAATCTTATTGTATCTTATGAGTGTGATGATTTATGCAGGACTATTGCAGATGAGTTTCAATATGATTACGAATGGCTTGATATTTTACATAATAATCAAATTATACTTGAAAAGATCTTTGATGTTGATGTTGAAACGCAGGATTTTGCTGTAATTGTTTCCCTTTTGTTGTACCTAGTTGAAAGTGTAACTTTTGAAGACAAATTCATAGATGCATTGAATAATGGGTATTTGATTCGACTTGTAAAAAGGCTGCAGTACCTCAATTAAAGAATGATGACGAGAAAAGCCGATTTGAGTGATATGATGTAGTATTGAAAATACTTTCAGATGATAGGAGTGGGAATAATATGACCGGAGAAAAGGCAAAGAAAGTTTTTGAACAATATAACCGCACATCAGACGTCGTCCGTTGCCCAAACGGGAGGGCAATTATCCGTAAGCTGCTTGATTCTTATGCAAGGGCGGCGGTGAATCTATATGGCATTATCAGCCGTGATGATTTTGTTAATATTTTTAACAAACAAAACATCGACCAGACGAGCAACGAGGAGATTTATATTCTTCTCCTGCCGCTTGTGTTAAAGGATGGCTGGTACGGTTTTTATAAAGAGTACATCGTGCATTATTCGTTTTTTGACGACTTTGACCAAGCCGATTATTTGTTGAAATACCAAGCAGACAAACCTCGCTATATACCCGAAAAAAGCGAATTTCTTAAATATACTATTGAGGATTTCGTAGATAACGACCATTTGTGGAATGTACGCCGTTTTATGTTGGACGTTTTCGGTCACTCCAGAGATACCTCGGAAGGCTATGAGGATGTAAGGAATTATATAATTTACGGTGATGGGATAAAGGAATTGGGATCTATTTTGGACAGGTATAATCTTATATTTAGTGAGGAAAAACAGTTGCAGGAGTTTATAAATCTTATTATGCTTGCAAAAAACAACACGCGCATTTGGGAAAACAACGGATATACGCCATCCGAACTTCATGGGATTTTAAGCAAACGTGATAAAAACATTGTTAAGTTTCCAACATTGCAAAGACAGAAAGTCGGACGCAACGACCCATGTCCGTGCGGAAGCGGCAAGAAATACAAGAAATGCTGCGCTATATTTGAAGATACAAAAACGGCACAATTAAGCTCAGACGAGTGCAGACTTTTTTATGAGACATGGTATGGATTAATGGGCTTTGTCAATGAACGGAAGAGTGTAGTTAATGCTAAAATCAAGCCGGAATATCCTAATACCGTCAGCGATATGATGGTACACAAAGTAAGAGAAGTACTGTGGGAAAAGCCGGAACTGATAGACGAATATATCAGTGAAACAGAGCTTCCTCAAGAGAAAATCGACATTTTGAAGCTGTGGAGAACGAACCATAGAAAGGGAATGTTCTTTATTTTAGAGTATCAGCCGGAATACGCCGTTGCAATCGCTCCGAACGAGCAGGGTGAAGACAGGCTTTACGGGATAAAAGGGATAAGCAATTCAATATCAAACGCATTGCGGCGAGACTTGCCAGTGCAGATTGAAACCGTTTTGCTTCCGTTCAAGGGTAAGATTATCTATGACAGCTTTATGAGCTCTATGCCGATAAGATTTGCGGAAGGTGCAAGGGCGGCTTTCCACGAGATGTATGACAAAGCAATAAAACATGGAATTATTACAAGTTTGGAATGAAGGTTATATCCGGCAGGGAAGCCACCGCTCCAAGTACGTAGCAATTACAGATGAGGGAATGAGAGTTTTGGTAGCGGTTAGAGTGTAGCGTATGTGAAGCTGCTTATTAAAAGAAGATGGCAATAATTTGAAATAGATTAATATTAAAGGTTACAATCATATAAGAGATAATATAAGCACAATACAATCATATGTCGGAATAACTTCGAAAAATCGACATATCATAGCATTGTGCTTTAAAGTTGTATAATACTATTAAGAAAGACAAAAGCAGCCTTTGGCTGGCACCAAAGACTGCTTCATATAAGACCAATGGCTTATATACGCTAAATATGTATCTATATTTTATAGGAATTTTATGTGTCTGTCAATCCCGTTGGAGAAACGGAGGAAAGTAGAGTGGCTTTTACAAACGAGACGATTTTAAGAGCTTGGCAACGTTCAGGTGGCAAGTGCGAATGTGAGAGAATATCGCATAACCATAATTTTAGGAGATGCAATAAAACTCTTATCTGGGGAAACAGAGGTAAGCGTCAAACCTAACACACCTATGATATAAAGTGGCATTATGAAATAATACCTTCAAAAGGAGGTAAAGAATAATGCAAAGATCAAGGAAGTGGTGGAGAGAACATTACGATAATTACCTGT
>JAQUTA010000146.1 GCA_028709965.1 Lutispora sp. | reverse complement strand
AAGCCCATAGGAGCCAGTATGGCTTAGAGGCTAAGACGAATATTAAATCCGGTGATGTGAAGTATGGATACGCAAAATATATGAGAGATGCCCTCCCGAATGCTTCTTATATAGGGTTTACGGGAACGCCCATAGAATTTGAGGATAAGTCAACTCCAGCAGTATTCGGTGATTACATAGATATCTATGACATGACAAGGGCCGTTGAAGATAAAGCAACGGTTAAAATATATTATGAAAATCGCATTATCAAATTGGAAACAGATGAGGATGTTTTAAAAGAAATAGATGATGAGTTTGAAGATATTACAGAAGGGCAGGAAGAAACGGAAAGGGAAAAGAATAAAGCCAAATGGTCAAGGATAGAAGCCATAGTAGGTTCGCCAAACCGCATCAAAATATTAGCCGAAGATATTGTCAAACATTGTGAAGCGAAAGCCGAGGTAATGGATGGCAAGGCTATGATTGTTTGCATGAGCAGAAGGATATGTGTTGATCTGTATGAAGCCATAACAGAACTAAGACCGGATTGGCACAGTGATGATGTAGACAAAGGCAAGATTAAAGTTGTTATGACAGGCAGCGCTGCCGATCCGGAAAGGCTCCAAAAGCATGTAGGGGGAAAGCAAAGGCGGGATACATTAGCAGCTCGCATGAAGAAAAACAGTGATGAACTAAAGATTGTTATTGTAAGGGATATGTGGCTTACAGGCTTTGATGTGCCGTCATTGCATACTATGTATATAGATAAACCAATGAAAGGACATTCCCTGATGCAGGCTATAGCTCGGGTTAACAGGGTTTTTAAAGATAAGGAAGGCGGCGTAGTTGTTGACTATATAGGTATCCTAGAAAGTTTAAAAAGAGCCCTTAAGGATTATACAGATAGCGATAAGGGAAATACAGGTATTGATACTTCAGCAGCTATTGCCATAATGCTTGAAAAGTTGGAAGTTTTACGGGGTATGTTCCATGGCGTAGACTACTCCGACTTCATGGGCAAGTCCCAGGCAAAACGAATAAGAGCAATCACAACAGGTATGGATTTTGTATTATCAAAAGATGAGAAAGAGCAAAAGGACTTTAAACAGTTTGCAACAGAATTGGGTAAAGCTCATGGGCTTTGTGCCGCATCAGTAGAAGGCAAGGCAATAGCCATAGAAGTGAGTTATTTCAAATGTGTTAAGGCAAGCCTTGTAAAACTTCAAACCAAAGGGAAAAGGCCATTATCCAAAACAGAGATTGAAAAAAGAATCAATCAGATGCTTGAAAGGTCCATCATATCTGAAGAGGTTATTGATGTATTCGAAGCCATGGGTATGAAACAGCCGGATATATCCATACTGGATGAGGAATTTTTAGAAGAGGTAAGAGCCTTAAAGACTAAGAATCTGGCGCTGGAGATGTTAAAAAGATTGCTGGAAGGCGAAATCAAGCTTATGGAAAGACGCAATCTGGTAAAATCCGAGCTGTTTTCCAAAAAGCTGATGCAATCATTGAAGAAGTACAATAATCAGGCCATAACCAATGCTGAAGTTATTGAAGAATTGATAAGGATGGCAAAAGAAATCAAGAAGATGCATGAAGAAGAAAAAAAGCTTGGGCTTAATGAGGATGAAATAGCATTTTACTATGCCCTATCAAAAGACGAAACGGTAAAAGAATTTATGAGTGATGAAACATTAAAAAAAATAGCCCAGGAATTGACTGATGCTATAAGGCGCAATATAACGATTGACTTTAATGTGAGGACTCAGGCACAAGCTTCAATGAGGACAATAATCAGAAGGCTACTTAAGAAATATAAATATCCGCCGGAGCAGGCTAAAGAGGCTTTAAATATAGTAATGAAGCAGGTAGAGCTTATGTGCAGCAACGAAGCCGCAGTATGCAGTGAAGAAGCAGATACGCTAATGGTAGCTGAAGATAAAGAGAAGTATATATTTTAAAGGAGGCAGGCTGATAATGGCTGATATTAAGTTCGAAATAATAGAGACTTATGGAGTTCTTTCTGAATCAGTAAAGGGTTGGAAAAAAGAGCTTAATTTAATAAGTTGGAATGACAAAGCGGCTAAATATGATATAAGAGAGTGGGATCCAGAACATGAGAAAATGGGCAAGGGTGTAACTTTTAGCGCTGAAGAGCTTATAAAACTAAGAGATTTGCTTAATGGGATGGAGCTGTAAACTATTATTACAGAGGTGAGTATAGTTGACTGATATTGAAAAATTCAGTTTAAATGAGGATGATGAATATGCAATCCATATTGCAGTCAGTGTTGCACGCAGGCTTTTGAGGTATCCTTCTATTCAGCCATTGCAAATCGTTGGATTGGGGAATGCTTTATATGCTTTAGAGAGGATGCCGCTAGCAACTGAAGGTGTGAATTGCGGATTCGGAATAACTTATAACTCGGGCGATGAAGAACATAGCGAGATGCGCTATGTAAATTTTATTATTACGGACTGGTCCTTCGAGATACAAATAGGCGGCAGCGTTTATGACAAGGCTGTAGGAAGCGACAGTTACTCAAATCCTGGCTGGTATATTGAAACTGGGGGGTATAAAGATACACGAGCTGAACTATATAATATTGAGGATAGTATTGAAGAATATTTGAATCTCGGAGCAGAGATTACTGTTGATGATGAATCAGATATAGTCTTTTGATTTTCTTTTATGTAAACTATCAATATGGAGGGATTGTATGGGAAACTTATTGCAAGAACTCGATGATCTTTACATGATATATTTAGTAGCTTTAAAAGTTGATCATGGAATAAAGAGAAAGAAAACAAATCATTGGGAACCATATATTCCTACTAGATTTGTATACGCATTTTTCAATTATAGTGAGGAATGTGAGAATCAGGGCACCAAGCTTAGCAGGGCTGAGATAGAATCAAGAATAAAGGGTATTCAGGAACGTCTTTCTGAGCTTGATGCCTTGGAGAAGAAAGTTAAAGAAAATGGACTGATATATATAACTGATCCGGATTCAAGACTAATGAGAATGAACAATAACGGTGGAGACATATGCCATAATGTATAGATAGCTGTCGATGACAAAAACCATCTAGTAGTAGCTGTGGACGTTACAAGTGAGCCTGTTGACAAGCAACAATTTCATAATATTACATCATAGGCAAAAGAAGAGCTAGGCGTGGATCAAATAATTGCAATTGCTGATAAAGGATATTATTCATCATCTGAATTTGCAAAATGTAAAACTGATAACATAATTCCAATAGTATCGAAAGCTGATCATTCACACATGGCAGCAACAAAAGAATATGGCAAATCGCAATTTACCTATGACGAAGCAAATGATGGATATATTTGTCCACAGGGGCATCTTTTAAAAGCATACAAATCTAGGAAAGAAAATGCAAAGTATGCAGGGCATAAAAGGTACGTAAATTATAATGCGTGTTCACTATGCCCAGAAAAAGAAAAATGTAGTACAGGTCAAAAGGGACGTACAATACAGGATCGGCCATATCAGAGGTTTGCAGATGAGGTTGACCAACGTACTGTCGAAAACCACTATGTGTTAGGCTAGTTGTCGTATAGAAAAAAACATATAATGAAAATACGATAACAATCTGAGGAGGATAAAGATGTCAAATAGTGACAAAAGTAAAAGACAATATTCAAAAGAATTTAAAGAA
>JAQUTA010000145.1 GCA_028709965.1 Lutispora sp. | reverse complement strand
CTTTATCATCTTCCCTTGTTTCCAACAACTCAAATTTATCTTTTTGGGACTTTTCCTTATAGAATAATACTTCCCAAGGCTTCTTCTGCATATGAAGTTCACCGCCTAATAGTATATTGTGTTAAATATAGTATCTTTTAGTATTTATATTTCTCTTTAAATTTATGCGAAAACTAAAAACCCCTGAATCTATATTCAGAGGTTTAACATACAATGGATTATATATTCACTTTTTTCCAAAAGCTTGGCATGGTGAGAAGCAGTATGGGATAAATCTCCAACCTTCCTATAAGCATTGAAAAAGAAAGAACTATTTTGCTCAGTACTGACATGGTGGAGAAATTGCCCATAGGTCCTACAATAGCAAAGCCCGGTCCTATGTTGCCCAAAGTAGCTGCTACAGAGGACAATGTAGTAACAATATCAAATCCATCCAAAGAAACCACCAATACTGCCGCTACGAAAATAAATATATAGGCGAAAAAGAAGCTTTTTATTTCCGATAATGTCTTTTCATCAACAGCTTTGCCTCCAAATCTAACAGGGTATACAGCCCTTGGATGAATTATTTGCATCAGCTCTGTCTTCAAAGTTTTAATAAGAAGCAGAATTCTTATGTTTTTTATTGCTCCACCTGTAGACCCGGCACACCCTCCAATAAACATTAAAAAGAATAATATCAACTTGCTGAATATAGGCCATTTATCAAAATCCGTTGAACTATAGCCTGTAGTCGTTATTATAGATGCTACTTGAAAGGAAGAATGCCTCAATGACTCTCCTATAGAGACAAAAACACTTCCATATAAATTTATAGTGATGAGTATGATTGAAGCCGTCACTACACCCATATAAAAACGAAATTCTTCGTCTTTGAACAAGGCTTTAAAATTGCCCTTCATTACCTGATAATACAAAGAAAAGTTTGCCCCGCAAATCAGCATAAATACGGTTATTATTACTTCTGCAAATACATTGTTGTATGCTCCTACACTGGTATTCATATTGGAAAATCCTCCGGTACCTACAGTTCCAAAAGTATGAACGCAAGCATCGAATAGAGGCAATCCGGATATGACCAACAGTATGATTTGCACAACTGTGATGACAAAGTATATGCTGTAAAGTATTTTAGCAGTCTTGCCCATCCTAGGAACTAGTTTCCCTGGATTTGGCCCTGGGCTTTCTGCTTTCATTATCTGGAGAGTACCTGCGCCTACTGATGGCAATATAGCTAAGGTCAGCACAAGAACCCCCATGCCTCCCATCCAATGGGTAAAGCTTCTCCAAAACAAAATACCCTTGGGAAGGCTTTCTATCTCTGTCAAAATGCTAGCTCCTGTAGTGGTAAAACCGGAAACCGCTTCAAAAATACCATCGATAAGCGAAGGTATGGAACCGCTGAAATAAAAAGGCAGAGAGCCGAAAAGCGATACCAAAATCCAGCCAAAGGCTACAATTGCAAAACCATCCCTTGTGTATATGCTTCTGCTTTGGGGCTTCAAGCTCATCAAAGGAAGTCCAACTGCTATGAGTAACAATATAGTGTATGCAAAAGCCTGCAAACCTTTATCATTATATATCACTGAAACCGCAAGGGAAGGTATTATGGCAATAGCTTCACATATTAATAATATCCCCAAGCTTTTTAATACCATTTTGAAGTTCATTATGAATTCCTCCTGTGGAAATTGAAACCAGGTCATCCAAATCGCTTATTTTATTATTCTTTATAATAATAATGACCCTATCATCTTTACATATTATGTCATCCCCATGAGGAATGACGATTTGATTCTTTCTTACAATAGTAGCTACTATCACGCTTTTAGGCAGTTTCAATTTTTTCAAAGGGATATTTATTATCTTGCTATCCCCTTTCGGTATGAACTCCAGTATCTCAGCCTGTCCTTCTACTATTCTGTATAAGGTTTCTATTGAGTTGCCTCTAACATATCTTAAAATCTGATTAGTAGTTATTATCTTGGGGCATATAACGCTATCGATTCCCAGCTTGGTTACCACGCCCATGTAATTTATTCTGCTAATTTTTGATATAACTCTTTTAGCTCCACTTTGTTTTGCAATTAGAGCCGATATCAGATTCTCCTCATCCATTCCCGTTAATGATATAAATAAATCCATATCTCCAATATTTTCTGATAATAGCAGTTCTTCATCTGTACCATCCCCGTTTATAATAAGGGTATTAGGAAGAAGCTCTGCAAATTCATCGCATTTTTCTCTATCTATTTCAAGAATCTTAACCTTAATGCCCATTTCATAAAGCATTTTGGTTAAATAGTAGGTTATCCTGCCGGCACCTACTATCATAACATTTCTTATCTTCTTAAGGCTCTGATTCCAGCCCCTAAAAAAGTTCATAATGCCTGAAGGATTGCCCAAAATATATATATTATCATCTACCTGTACTTGAAAGTCTCCATCAGGTACAATTACCTCGTCATTTCTAACAACCGCTCCAATCAATATAGGGTGAAGATTTTTATTGGACAGATCTTTTAGCTTGATACCTGCAATTGGCATGTCCTCAGTAACCTTTACCTCAATCATCTTTACCCTGCCCTTTGCAAAGCTCTCTACATTTGCCGCGGTCGGAAAAGCAAGACTCCTTGCTATTTCATCTGCAGCAGCATGTTCAGGATTTATCACCATGTCTATCCCTACTTCTTCTTTTAGCATAGTTAGTTCATGAGCATACTCAGGATCTCTTATCCTAGCTATAGAGCTTAGCACACCCAGCTTTTTACCTGTAAGACAGCAAACCATATTAACTTCATCACTATCTGTTACAGCGATTAGCAAATCCGTCTCTTTGACACCTGCTTCTATCAATATATTGGTGCTCACACCATTTCCCTTGATGCATAGCACGTCCAAATTTTCTTCTGCTTTATGCAAAGCCTCCTGATCGTTATCAATTACTGTAACGTCATGATTCTCTTTAGAAAGATTCAAAGCAAGATTATAGCCTACCTTTCCTGCTCCGATTATTATTATTCGCATGAGTTCCCCTCCACCTAGATTTACATTGTAAAAAAAATGATTAACAAAAAGTTAATCTATATATTAATCATTCTACATTAATAATTCAATTACAGCAACATCGGAACAATGCTTATTTTATCTTTAAATGCAGCTAAGTATATATATACTATAATTACTTTCGAAACACTACCATCTAAGAATAATGGAATGTATAATTAATTTTGCATGCCCTCAAGAAGAGGCAAATACTCGTTTTCAGTCTCTATTCTTACCTTCGAAATATCTCATAATCCCCATAAAAATACTCCAAGCGATTTTTTCCTGGTATTTATCCTCTTGCAGCAGCTTTTCTTCTTGTGAATTAGATAAAAAGCCACATTCCACCAAGGCTCCGGGCATTTTTTTATTTTTCAATATATATACTGTATCGATGCTTTTTGCTTTTCTAATATTTTTATTCTTAATTACCTCTACAAGTTCATTCTGTATAAGCTCTGCGATTTTTTTGCCTTCCTCATCACCTTTTTGATAAAAGCTTTGTGCTCCATAATATTGAGACTGTGGAAAACTGTTCAAATGCACGCTGATAAAGATATCCGCTCCGGAACTATTTATCAACTCATGACGAGTTCTTAAATCTTCGTTTTTTTTGTCCCTAATTCTGGTCC
>JAQUTA010000144.1 GCA_028709965.1 Lutispora sp. | reverse complement strand
GCCTTCGATGTAAATCTTTCATCCACTAGGGGAATGGGACGCATCGCTGAGCTGTTTAGGACGCTGCCACAAACGATAAGATCCAACCATCCCCAGACATCCTTTTCAGCAAGCGGTAAATATGCAAAAACAATCACAGATAATCATCAACTGACCCCTCAACTTGGGATGGATTCTCCCTTGGGCAAAATGTATAAATTGAATGCAAAGGTTCTTTTATTGGGTGTCGGCTATGATTCTTGTACAAGCTTTCATCTTGCTGAGGCATTAAGTGATAAAATGCCTAAAAAACAAATGGGCGCCTCGATAAATGAAAACAACGAGAGAGTTTGGAAATGGTTTGAGGATTTTGCTTATGATTCAGACAAGGATTTTGAGAAAATTGGTAGAGACCTAGACAAGACAGGTGACGTTATAATAGGGAAAATAGGACATACAGCATGCAGAATATTCGATATGAAAACTGGCGTTGATTTTGCTCGAGAGTGGTTAGCGAGGAATAGATTCAACAAAAAACTATAGTCAAAAGTAAGGAGGAGAATATATGAATTTTGACGTTTTAGTGGATAGGAAAAACACTGGTTGTTTTAAATGGGATGGCTTAAAGGTAGTTTATGGAAGGGATGATATTTTACCGCTTTGGGTTGCCGATATGGATTTTAAATCAAGCCCCAAAATAATAGAAGCAATAATAGAACGTGCAAATCATGGAGTTTTTGGATACCCTTTTGCCTCAGCAGAAGTTTTTAAACCCTTTATAGAGTGGAATAACAAAAGGAATAACCTGTATATAGATGAGGAATGGATATTAACATGTCCCGGAATAGTGACAGCATTTTGTCTTGGAATACTTGCCTTTACAAAAGAAGAAGAAAAGGTGATGATACAAACTCCAGTGTATCCCCCATTCCATTCCGGTGTGAGAGACAACAATAGAGTGCTGATAGAAAATGAGCTGATTGAGATCGATGGTTATTATACTGTAGATTTTGAAGACTTTGAAAAAAAGATAAAAAACAACCATGTAAAGCTCTTTATACTATGCAATCCCCATAATCCGGTAGGTAGAGCCTGGAGTAAAGAAGAATTGGACAAAATGGCAGAAATTTGCCTGAAGTATGATGTAAAAATATTTTCTGATGAGATACATTCAGATCTCATATTCCGAGGAAACAAGTTTACTTCTATTTTGTCCTTGGATGAAAAGTATAAAGGAATAATAGCTGCTGCTATGGCACCGAGTAAAACCTTTAATATAGCCGGACTTTTCTCATCCACAGTATTAATACCTGATAAGGATATGAAGGAAAAATATAAAAAGCTTAGTGATAGCCTGCATATAGGCAGTCTCAACATATTTGGTCTTACTGCTATGGAAGCGGCATATAAATGTGGGGAAGAGTGGTTAGAAGAGGTTTTAGAATATATAGAAGATAACTCCGACTACATGGAAAGCTTCATAAAAGAAAATATGCCGGAAATAAAATATAGAAAGCCGGAGGCAACGTACCTAGGCTGGTTGGATTTTAGAGCAATTTTCCCAAAAGCAGAAGACCTGAACGATTTTCTAGTAAACAAGGCAAAAGTAGCACTTAATAGCGGTATAACCTTTGGTAAAAATGGAGAAGGCTTTGCCAGGATAAATTTAGGCTGCCAAAAATCCATACTAACTGAGGCGCTTAACAGAATCAAAAACATGCTTGACCCCACGAAAAGGAAACAAGATTAACAGCTATATCATAGTCTTATCATATATATTCTTTCTATTATAAAGCACCAAGTTGAACAGAAAGCGGAAGGCCAAGTCTATGCTCATAACAACCCAGATAGCCGTGATGGGGAACTTGAACAAATATACCACCGCCAAGGTGAAAGGCACTCTTATACCCCAAAGACCTGTGCCGGCAACTATCATAGGTATATTTGTATAGCCTGCACCCCTCATAGCCCCCATAAGCACATTGGAGGCATTTTGAGGTATCTGCACTATTCCCATAAGCATGAGATATATGGAGCCAAGGCGTATAACTTCTAGATTATCAGTCAAAAGAGACATCATACTCTTAGGAAAACCAACAAGTATAATTACACTTATAGCAGTAATTGCAATGGATCCTTTAAATATCTGTCTGAGATATATTTTCGCAAGCTTTTTATCATTGGCGCCCAAAGCCTGTCCTATGAAGGCGGTAGCGGCGATGCTAAAGCCCGTAGCCGGCATGTATGATATTGATTCTGCTTGCATCCCAAGCTGGTGAGCAGCGAAAGCAGTTTCACCATAGGTGAGAATTGCTCTAGTAAGTATTATGGCAGCAATCTGCCAGAACATGGATTCCATTGAAGAAGGAAGACCTACCCTGTAAATTGCACGTATTTGGGGCATATCAATACTAAAGAAGCTCTTGTTTAAGTAAGAATGCAGTACTCCATTTCTGCTCAATAGCACATACAAGCCGAGCACTGCTGCGGTGAATTGGGATGAAGCCGTTGCAATAGCAGCACCTTTGATTCCCATGGGTTCAAACCCAAATTTGCCGAATATCAAAACATAGCCTACTGCTATATTTACTATATTCATTATCATAGTTATCATCATTGGGGTTTTAGCATTTCCCATGCCCTGGAGTGACCCACCTATTACAAGCATAATTGCAAGAAAGGGTAAGCCAAATGAAACAGTCCTTATATATATAATAGCCTTTTCCAATAGCTCAGCACTTGGATCAAATATGCCCAGCAAAGCAGGAGAATAAATATAAATTAGTGCTTGAAGAATTATTACTAAAATGATTGTGGACATGACGGTCTGCTGTATGACATGCTTCATCTTACCATATTCTTTGGCACCAAA
Source organism: Lutispora sp. (assembly GCA_028709965.1). GTDB lineage: Bacteria > Bacillota > Clostridia > Lutisporales > Lutisporaceae > Lutispora. The sequence goes on along the minus strand of JAQUTA010000144.1, from coordinate 835 downwards.
ATATTGAGCCACATATACGGAGGCTCCTGTGGTTATACCCTTGAAAAGTGCCCAGACCGTTTGGGTAATCCTAAGGCTGATCCCAAGAGCACTGACAGCTATCACATCAATCCTGCCTATCATTCCCATCATAACCAAGCCTGCAGTCATCTGAAGAACACCTTCAATGGCTACAGGCAAAATCATGGCAGAAATTTTTCTATTTATATCTTTTAAATCATAATTATCTGACATAACTTGTTCTCCAAATCTGCAATACTTCTGTTTCATTATATCATGTGATTTATATACCAGGCAATTTATTTAACCCAGTCCCAAAAACCTTACGGTTTGCGCAAATACAAAACATACCACAATGCCTGCAACAGTTGGTATCAGAAAAGATACAAAGGTCCATTTCCAGCTCCCTGTTTCTTTTTTTATGGTCAAAAGAGTCGTGGCACATGGGAAATGCATCAGACAAAACAACATTACGGATACTGCGGTAAGCCAAGTCCAGCCATGGGAAACAAGCAGGTCTCTCAAGGCATCCAAGGTTTCTAGCTCCAACATTGAGCCTGTTGACATATAGCTCATTATTATTATTGGCATAACAATCTCATTGGCAGGCAAGCCAAGTATAAAGGCCATGAGTATATAACCATCCAAGCCTAATAGATAAGCAAAGGGCTGCAAGAAATTAGCACAGTGGGTTAATATGTTTGCATCACCTATATTGATATTTGCAAAAATCCATATAACAAGACCTGCAGGAGCGGCTACAGCTATGGCACGACCTAATACGAATATGGTTCTGTCAAATACGGATCTTATCAATATTCTTCCAACTTGGGGT
>JAQUTA010000143.1 GCA_028709965.1 Lutispora sp. | reverse complement strand
GGAAATGATGAGGACTCAGCAGACATAATATCAGATGATATAAATAAAACAGAAACTGATTCATCGATGGGTATAATAGGCGGTGCTGATGGACCCACATCAATATATATTTCTGGTAATCCGTTTAAATCATTGATAATGCCAATAGCTGTAGTTGCAGTTGTAATTTTTGCCGCAGGTTTCACTGTCGGATATTTTGCTAAAGCAAAGCGTTCAAAATAAGCATAAGTAAGGGTAAGAACTACTATAACATATATGTGCAAAGGGTATATTAAATTGGCGGAAGCAGAAACTAAAAAGAGTTGCATTGTGTTGGCATAGAAAACATAGAACAAGACAAAAGGAGAAAAGGAGATAGGATGACAAAGGCAAACGCAATAATAGAAACAGGATGGAACATAGACAACAGTTATGCCCGCCTGCCAAAATCATTTTTTACCAGCCTCAACCCAGTACCAGTACGCTCACCTGAGTTGATCATTCTCAATTATCCCTTGGCAACATCCCTAGGGTTGAATGTGGAAGCGCTGAAAAGCAAAGATGATATAGAGGTGCTTGCCGGCAACCGGATTCCTGAAGGCGCTTTGCCGCTTGCTCAAGCTTATGCGGGGCATCAATTTGGGCATTTTACGATGCTAGGAGATGGCAGGACCCTGCTGATTGGCGAGCAGATCACACCTCTAGGTGAACGGTTTGATATTCAGCTCAAGGGCTCAGGTAAAACGCCATATTCCCGTGGCGGCGATGGTCGAGCAGCACTTGGACCGATGCTACGCGAATACATCATCAGCGAAGCAATGCATGCGCTTGGCATTGCTACAACACGCAGCCTAGCGGTGGTGACAACCGGTGAGTTAGTAATCCGGGAAACCGATCTGCCTGGTGCAATTCTGACCCGTGTGGCAGCCAGTCATCTGCGTGTTGGCACCTTTCAATATATTTCAAAATGGGGCACTGCTGAGGATCTCAGAATCCTGGCTGACTATACACTAAAGAGACACTTCCCAGAAGTTGAAGCTGATGAGAGTCGATATATTTTGCTACTTCAGGAAGTGATAAAGAGTCAGGCCATGCTGATTGCTAAATGGCAGCTGGTTGGCTTTATTCACGGGGTGATGAACACTGACAACATGGCTATAAGCGGAGAAACCATCGATTATGGTCCTTGCGCCTTCATGGATACCTATGATCCAGCAACGGTATTCAGTTCCATCGACCTTTACGGCCGCTATGCTTATGAAAATCAACCTAGTATTGCAGGGTGGAATCTCGCACGATTTGCTGAAACCCTTCTACCGCTGCTGCACGTCGATGAGGCGCAGGCTATCAAACTGGCCCAGGATGCAATTTCAGATTTTACTGAGTTGTATCACTCTAATTGGCTCGCAGGAATGAGAGCAAAACTGGGTATATTTAACCAAGAGATACAAGATGAATCCTTAGTTGAAAGCCTCCTTCGTATGATGCAGAAGTATCATGCGGACTATACCAATACCTTCCGCGCATTAACTTTTGATAGGCCGGAGGATACAGTTCTATTTGGCACCACAGAATTTGCCCAGTGGCATGAATTGTGGCAGGCGAGACTAGGCAGGCAGCAGGAACCGAAAGCCTCCTCGCATCAGTTGATGCGAGCCTCCAATCCTGCGTTAATCCCTCGCAACCATCGAGTAGAAGCCGCACTAGAAGCTGCAGTGAAACAAGGAGACTACAGCGTTATGAAGAAACTTCTTGATGTTCTTTCAGACCCCTACGCCCACTCTCCCGAGCAGGCTGATTACTCCACACTGCCTGAGATGTCAACATGTCCTTACCGAACCTTTTGTGGTACCTGATTCCGTTTTGCTATCTTATTTTGCTTTCTCTCTATATACTGCAATTCCTTTTGCAGCTTTTTATAGCTTTTCAGTCTTTGACGAGGCAGATTGCCTTCATCAATAGCTTGCCTTACAGCGCATTTGGGCTCTCTTTCATGACTGCAATCCTTGAAATGACAGCCTAGCGCTATTTTATTTATGTCTTCAAAGGTTTCTGCTATACCAGCACTTCCATCCCAAAGCTGGATTTCTCTCATGCCAGGAGTATCAATAATCAATCCTCCTGTAGGCAATACCAAAAGTTCTCGATGAGTAGTCGTATGTCTACCCCTATCATCATCTTCCCGGATTTCTCGCACCTCTTGAATTTCCTGCCCCATTAATTGATTAATTAAAGTAGATTTACCCACTCCTGAAGAGCCTAAAACCGCTACAGTTTTACCCTCTAATAAATATTTATTTAAAGGCTCCAGCCCTTCTTTGTTTATTGCACTTATTGCATAAATTGGCACACCTAAGGCAACTGCTTCCATCTGCTCTATTTTATCATCTGTATCATTGCACATATCGGCTTTGCTAAGTATTATTACAGGATTTGTCCCATTTTCCCATGCTAGTATTAAATATCTTTCCAATCTTCTAATATTGAAATCATTATTTAATGAATTCATTAGGAATACTGTATCAATATTTGCAGCAACTATTTGCTCCTCTATCTGCTGCCCTGCAACCTTTCTTGAAAACTTACTTTTCCTTGGCAATATTTTATGGATAATAGCTCTTCTTTCCTTTGCTATAATATGGATTACAGCCCAATCACCAACAGCGGGGAAACTCTTATAGCCTTCCGCATTAAATCGGAATTTGCCTGATATTTCAGCCATTACTTCTCCATGATCTGTATATAGTTTATACATGTTTTTATGCTCAGCAAATACCCTTCCTACGGTATAGCCCCTTTGCCTATATGCAATAAAATTACTTTCAAAATACGAATCCCAACCAAGTTTCTCTAAATTCACTTACCGACTCTCCTTACTTTTGTATTGCCATTATACACAATTCTTCTTATGCTATCCTCAGAAAGATGATAAAGCTTTATTAAATCTTCTATCTTAAATCCCTTTTTATATAAATTATAAATTTCTGAATTTCTATCCTTCATAAGCTCCCTTGTTCCATTGACTTCTCCCCATCGGGCCCTCTCATTTTTCTTCTTGGGTATATATATTATTTCTCCTTGTATATATTGTTGCAGTTCTTCTAATAGTTCAATGGGAAGAATATTCTTTCCATTTTTGTAAGCCAATGATGAAAACCTCCTTTTTTAATGACATAATACCTTTGTTTATTATTAATGTTTTCATCCTTACACCTCCTCAAATTTCAGATATAAAAATCCCGTGGAAGAATAACCATACCACGGGATTTTGAACAATAAAAAACACGATAACCTATCGTGCATGCTTGCTAAAGTCAACTAAGACTTTTATATTTGATATTTCAGATGACGGTTATTTTTTATGATTAGAAAAATGCAAAGCAAATAAATCCGAGTAATCGGATAATCATATCAAAAATTTTTCTAATCCCTATTCAGTTATAAATGTAATACCTCTCTCAAAACTATATCATTTTTCATATATACGGCACTCCTTTCACCTGAAATTGGCTTTTTGCTTAATTATATTATATAATCCATTTATTTGGCTGTCAATGTACGGTATGCAGCCAATGCTATTATAGAATAATGGGAGGCATTTAAGCCTCCCTACATTAAGACCTTTCGGCCTGCTGGTTCCTCGCACTAAGCGAGGCACCACCTATACTTTCCAATCACATTGACCATCTCCTTTCATTGGAATTGCCGGCT
>JAQUTA010000045.1 GCA_028709965.1 Lutispora sp. | reverse complement strand
GGGGCTGCGGACGTTTTTTTGGACCTTACAAAGCCAGCCCCAAACTCCTTCTATAATTTATTGGACTCATTCCTCCAAGTGATAATTTAATCCGTTTTTCAGAGTACCATTTAATATAATCATCTAATTCCTCAATAAATTGAGCTACTGTAACATTAGCCCAAGAATGTCCATAAAACATTTCGTTTTTAAGTCTACCAAAGAATCCTTCACAAGCTGCATTATCAGGAGAACAACCTTTCTTTGACATAGATCGCTTAAGTTGTGCTTTATCTACTCGATCTAACCACCCTACCCAACGGTAATGGCATCCACGATCGGAATGAATGATGGGTTTTTCATTTTCACTAAGTCCTTGAATTGCTTTATCAAGCATTGTGTTAACAAGTTCTGCGTTTGGTGATGTTCCAATTGTCCAACTCACAGGTAGACCATCAAAACAATCTATAATTGGTGATAAATATATCTTCCCAGCTGGAATATGAAACTCCGTAATATCAGTTAACCACTTAACATTTGGTTTATCTGCGTGAAAATCACGAGCTATTATGTTTTCAGCTGCTAGGCTTATTTCACCTTTATAGGAATTAAATTTCTTTCTCTTAATATATGGAACAGCTAAATTTTCTTCTTTCATAATCTTGCGAATTATTTTTTCAGATACTTTTATTCCCAGAGATTTAATGACTGAATGAACTCTACGATATCCATATCTTCTTTTTGAATCTTCAAATATATCTTTTACTTTCTTTCTTAAATTATCATATTTATCATTATTAATAGCGATAACTTGATAGCAATAGCTACTTTTAGCCATATTCATAACTTCCAACAGTTCCTTTAATTGATAGTTATCTCGAAGGGCATTAATTATTATGGCCTTCTCATTGTTAGTGAGTATTTGTATATTAATGCCCTGATCTTTTTTTATTATTTCTGCTGCCTTTTCGTAAATATCTCGTTCCATTTTAAAACGATTTACTTCTTTCTTTAACTTTTCAATTTGTAATAAAAGTTCTTCTTTAACCTCTTGACTATCTTTTCTCTCATTATCCATTGTATTATCTTTTTTATGTGCATCAGACTTACTCTTGCTCATTGAATTTACACGCTCCCCTTTAAGAAGCTCTTCTTTCCATTTATAAAGACTTACTCTAGTCACCCCATGATCATCTGCTACCTCTCGTGCAGGCTTAGTTCTGGAATATAAGGATATGACAGCTTCTTCTTTCTGCTCACGAGTATATCTTATATTAGAACCACCAGCATTACAATGCTTCTTTTTATCTGAAGCAATTTCCAATATCCATTTATCCAACACTGGGCGAGATGGATAACCAAGCTTCTTAACTGTTTTAGATATGTTTTTACCATGTTCAAGATAGTATCTCACAGCAATTTCTTTTTCTTCTTCTGAGAATTTCGGTTTCTTTACATACTCTTTACTAAGATCTCCGTTCTGCAAATATTCATAATACCAGTTCCTTAAAGCTCTTCTTGAGGGATATTCTAACTCACGAATAACTGTGGCATAACTTAAATCATACTGTATTAATAGGTTTACTGCTTTTATACGTTCTTCATATGTGAACATGCGACACCTCCTAATCTAAATTAGGTCCAGGATTGTGTCCGCACCTCCTTTATTGCATTTTTAGATTACCATAAACATTATTTATTATTATTTAATTTTAGAATTTGTTGTGTACTTATCTATCGTCTAGCTTTTATATGTTTCCACATACAGATACAACATATGTTTTGGCAGAATGATGATAAATTTACGCATAAATATTGATTTTACGTAAAGATATACCCCCTAAAATTAGGGGGTCCATTTAATTATTCAAGTGTTTCTATAAATTCTGATAATTTTTCAAGTCCTTTTTCTAATTCTTTGGTTTCACAGGCATAACCTATTCTCACACATTTTTCCAATTCAAAGCATGATCCTGGAGTTAATATAACACCCTTCTTTTCCATTAAAGAAACACATAAGTCTCTTGAAGGTATATCAAAACCATAGTATAAAAGCGCAGTTGTACCTGCCTTTGGTTTTATATATGATATACTAGGCTGTTGTGATACCCATTTATCAAGTATAGCCAAATTTTTTCTAATAATTACCTGGTTTCTTGCCAGTATTTTATCTGCATTTTCTAATGCAAGGGCTGAGAGTTTTTCATTTAATATCCCACAGCTTATCATATTATAATCCCTATGTTCAAAGCATTTTTGTATAACTTCTTTTGACGGCGAAGCAATCCAACCCATTCTAAGTCCAGCAAGGGAAAATATCTTAGACATACTACTTACGCTAATTCCTTTTTCATATAAATCAGCGATAGATTTTGTATAATGTTCCTCTTGGTTAAGGCCTCGATATACTTCATCACATAATACATATGCATCTACACTTCTTGCAATCTCTATGATTTCTTTTAACATTTCTTCTGGCATGAGGGATCCTGTTGGATTATTTGGATTGTTAATATTAATTATTTTTGTATTACTATTTACAAGGCTTCGCAACTCATTTAAGTCAGGTAAAAAATTGTTCTCAGGTCTCAATCTTAATATCTTAACTTCTGCTCCAAAGGATTCAGGTATTGAGTAATGCTGCTGGTAAGTTGGCAACACTGATATAACTCTATCTGTACTCTCTACAAGAGAATATAAAACCAAATGATTAGCCCCTATTGCACCATGAGCTGAGAGAATATTTTCTTCTTTCATATTTTTATATAACTTACATACACCTTTTTTAAATTCTGGCGAACCCTCTATATGACCATAAGTTAACCTTATACCACTTATCTTTTTCCAATATTCTTCAGGATTTTCTCCAGATATCTCCAATAACTCATTGATTGTTATAGAATGGACACACGTTTCTGCAATATTATATATAGCATCATTCTCAAATTCGTTCATCCATTGCTCAACTTTAAACGGTCTGATTTTCATTTTTTCTCCCCCTAAATATTAATTAAACTTTTATTCACATCGAAGTTTTATAAGTCTACTTCTACTCCAAGTCCTTTTTTCTTAGCTAAATCTATAGCTAATTTTGAAGTTATTAGGTCCTGAAGTGCAATACCAGTAGTATCATAAATTGTAATATCCTCATCATTATTTCTTCCTGATACATGTCCAGCTATTACTTCTCCAATTTCAGCTATTATATCTTGCTTTTCAATAATACCCTTCTTTATTGGAATTTCCACTTCACCTACATTTACTGCTTGACCAATATCATCAACATAAACTCTTGCATCATCAAAAATATTCTCATCTATTTCTTGCTTTCCTTCCATATCTGAACCTACACAACTGAAATGAGTGCCTTTTTTTACCCATTCTTTCATTATCATTGGTTTTCTTGATGGTGTAGCTGTAATAATAATATCACTTTTGCCTACTGCTTCTTTTATATCTGATACAGCTTCAAAATCAATCTCAAATTTTTTAGCAATTAAGTCATATAACTCAGTACCTTTTTCATATTTAGATAAAAACTTCTCTGCTAATTTTTTCCCTAAAGAGCTGCTCAAGGCCTTTGCTCTATCAAAATCTATAGCATCGTATATTCTCACAGTTTTGATATTATCCATGGCTATCAAGGTTGCTGCAATTTGGAAGATTGACTGGTGTCCTGCCCCAATCATAAGTAGATTTTCAGAATCTTTTCTTGCAAGATACTTAGCTCCTATTGCACCTGCTGCACCAGTTCTCATTCCTGTAATATATTCTGCATCAAGTAGTCCAAGGGGTACTCCTGTATTACTATCAAAAACTAATGTAGTCCCATACAATAGAGGTAACCCTTTCTTGCCATTTTCACCAAACCACGATACTAGCTTTAACCCGTATATTTCATTTTCTTTAAGATATCCTGATTTTATGTCCATATCAGCCTTGCCAGGCTCAAACTCATGAAAAACCATAGGCCAAACTACGGCACTACCTGTTGACTTTGAAACATATACATTCTCAACAACATCAATAACTTTCTTCATATCAAGGACTTCTTCAATAGCTTTTTGATTTAATACCATTATTTTACTCATTTCATATCCCTCTTTCTTTTATCATTTATATATTGATTTATTTTTCTTTTTTAAAAATCCTCATATTCTCTATTCTATTAAAAGCCTCCTCTTGCTTATCTATACCAAGAGTCATAGCTATTCTAATATAACCTTCACCACACTCACCGAAAGCATTTCCGGGCAATACCAAAACATGCGCTTCTTCAAGTATTGCTTCCGCAACTTCCTCTGAAGAAAGACCCGTTTTCTTTATATTTACAAAAATATATATGCTTCCCTGTGGATACATCACTGACATATTTTCTATTTTATTTATTCTTTCATAGGCATACATTATTCTTTTCTTATATTCATCAAGTATTGGCTTCTGAATATCCTGTCTATTCCTAAGTGCGTGAAGTGCAGCTCTTTGAGATATTGAAGGAGCAGTAAAAACATTGTTTTCATTTATATCTTTTACTGTTTTAATAATAAATTCAGGAGCTACCATATATCCTATCCTCCAACCAGTCATAGCATAATCCTTTGAAAAGCTTCCTATAGTTATTGTTCTTTCTTTCACATCTTCAATAGTTGTTATTGGTATGAAAGGTTCTGAATAACTAAACAAAGTATAGATATCATCTGCTATTATTATTAGATCATAGGCCTTGGCAATCTTTACAATCTCCTCAAGAGTTTTTCTATTGAAACAAGTTCCGGTAGGATTATTTGGTGTATTTATTATCATTGCCTTCGTACGGTTAGTAATAAGTTTCTTTAGTCTGCTTGAGTTAATTTGAAAACCTTCATTTTCATAGGTTTTAAGGGGTACAGGTATTCCCCTTGCAAGCTTAATTTGTTGTTGATAAGGAGTAAAGCAAGGTTCGTGTATGATTACTTCATCTCCATCATCAAGTATAGCCTCTAATGCCAACCACATAGCATGGCAGCCGCTCGTTGTGATCATGCAAGAATCTATGGCAACTTCATAATTATATTCCGTTTCATAGAATCTGCATATTTCCTCTCTAAGCTCTTGATCACCATAAAAATCAGTATAATGAGTGTGCCCTTTTATGGCATCATCAAAAGCAGCAGTTATTATCTTTCTATCCGTTGTAACATCTGGGTCTCCTAAACTAAAGTTAATTACATCATCAAATTTTTTTAACAAACCACTGCTATCGCCCATGGCAGTTGAATTATTATTCCAATATCTTTTAGATAAAAACCTATGTTTCATATATGTTCCCCCTTTCATAGCTTGGTACCTGTTTAGTTCTATTACTTTAGAAACAAAATTGACTAATTTAATTAGATTTACCCTTAAGTTCTATAATAAGTATTGAAGCTAAAATAGCCACGCATCCTGCTACCATCTTAATTGTAAATGCCTCTTTCAGTAAAATAATTGAGAAAATGCTACCGAATATAGCTTCCATGCTCATTATTATTGCTGCATGAGTAGATAATGTATTCTTCTGTGCAACGGTCTGCATGAAATACGCTATACATGTACCAAACACAGCAAGATATAGTACAGACATTACCCCTTCTAAAGGTATATTCACAGGAATAGGCTCAAATATCAGCGCTGCTGAAAGCGACCATACACCTGCCACTCCAAACTGTATTATAGTAAGAACTATTGCATCCATTCTTTCTACAAAATAACCATTTGATATTATATGTGCTGCAAACAGTAAGGAACTAAACATAGTTAAGCTGTCACCAAAGCTTATTTGAAAACTTGAATCTAGTGTTAATAAGCTAATACCTATAAAGCAAATGGTTGCTCCTAAAAAAGATCTCTTGTCTGGTCGTTTTTTATATATTATCCAATACAAAAAAGGAACTATTACAACATATGTTCCAGCTAAGAAAGCTTGCTTTCCTGCTGTAGTGAATATCAATCCAATTGTCTGAGTAAGGAAAGCAAAAAAAATCGCTGTTCCTACAATAAACCCTCCTAACAAATCATCTTTCTTAGCTATTTTAACTTTTTTCCAAAATAATACAAACATTATCCCAAATGCAATTAAAAATCTCACTGCTAAGATGTACAATGGTGATAAAAAACTTAAAGAAGCTTTGGTAGCTACAAAAGTACTTCCCCATAATATTGCAACGATAAGTAGCATAAAATCAGCATAAATGCTGACGGTATCATTAATCCGGAATAGCGGTATCCAAATTACCGGACATCCGGTACTGATGGACAAGAATATCCAATACTAGTACTTCTATTTAATATTATATATAATATCTCTTTGTATGTTTTTAAAAGAAAGTATTGTTTTTTTGTATAAATTACAACCATTATTTTTAATCATAATAAAAAAACCTGATTATCTAAGTCTAAATAATCAGGTTTTTCATATATATTTATTTAAAATAAGTTATTGCTTACTGTTAATCTTATGTATTTTTATAGCTACAGAAATTTGCTCATAGAATCCAATTTCAGAGTCCTCCATGTTTAATAATTCTTTTATTTTTTTTAATCTATATCTAATTGTATTTGTATGTAAAAAGAGTGCATCTGCAGTTTCCTTAATCTTTCCATCATTCTCAACCAATTTCACTGCTACAACGAACAATTCTGTGTTGTTTTCTTTATCATAACTTTTTATAGGTAATATTATTCTATTATAAAAATTCATTATCCAGTCTTCATCTATAAAGGGCATTAGTATACTGTAAGTTCCGATTTCCTCAAAAAAACTAAAACTTTTTTCTTCTACTTCGCTTGTTTTTTGTGCAAATATACTTTCATTAACTCCCTTGTTTAATTCATCGAGTTTGAAATGTAAGCTACTAACCCCAATATAGTAATCAGTTATATTAACGTCCATACATTGTAGCAAATTCCTAATATTATTTTTTTATCTCTTTCATTAAGTTGCTCATATGTAGATATTATCATTATTCCATTTCTATATTTAAAAATAGAAGTAGCATAATCGATATTTATATTACGTTTTATTCTTTCCAACATCACTATAATCTTATCATTATCTATATATCTCTTTTCTTTAAGATATATAACGAAAAAACATTCTTTAAAGATATTGTTGATTTCAAAAGCAAGCTCTCTTATAGTTTCTTTGCTTATATTCTTTTTTATTAACATATCAACTTTCACTTCAATTTTTTCATAGTTATCTACAAATCTTACTCGATTCATTATCTCAGTAATGATATCTTCAAAATACGCACTATTTTTATCAAATATAAATATCGGAAAAGATTTTTCATTTGCTAATTCAATAACTTCAGAAGGCAAATCATTATAATATATATTTTTAATAGCCAAACTGCAAACTTCATCATTAATTAAGCATTGAACTGCATCTAATATTAGATTTTCGTCATCCTTTGCAAACAATAGACTTGATATAACAAATTGTCCTTTTTCAAACTGTTCTTCATAAAGGGGCTCTTTTGTCTTTATGTCGTACTCATAGTCTAGTATTCCAACCTTCTCAATTTTGTTTTCAAGCCCACGATGTCCAGCTATCAATCTAAAATTTTTAAAAATATCAAGTTTTATTGCTTCTAGTACTGTAATAGACATCCCAAATCTCCTTAGCTTATTGTATTTACTATCGAAATTAGTACCGAAATTAACATAAACAATACTGTATTATTGTATCCTGCTGAAAGAATTGGGGACGTCAGACTGCATAAAAATGGATTTTTATTCCGTAGTGCTTTTATGGACCATTTTATACATACTATTTCAAATTCATTATATCCATTTATTGGAATTTTGACGCAGTCTGACGTCCCTTTGTTTTTCATCACTAATATGATTTACATTTATTAGCTCTAAATGAATTCTCTCAGCGAATATACGTGCACTTTTTTCAGTATTATTATAATACTTAGAGCTATAAACAATTAAGGATTTCATAAAGCACATTCCTAACTAAATTTTCATATTAAAATTTTACCACAAGTGTCCATAAAATAAAAACTACTCGTTCAGCGGGTAATTTTTTATTATATATTTCACCATCAAATTAAGTTCGATAATTTTTCAGCATCCTTTATTATTTAATAGTCAGTATTCGTAAATGGTCTTTGATTACAATGAAATAGTCTGTCAAGTCTGTTTGTTTCATATTCATTGTTTATGCTTACGATTCCCATTCTCACTAACGGGGCCAAATTAGCACTTCCCATAAGAAGTGACGATAAGTCTGATAAATTACATTTAATTTCCACATCAGCATCGTTAAAATCTTCTACATAAGACCAGTTGCTATACTTTTTATTATGGTCAGATTTGAAACTTATACCGAACCTTTCTTCACTTGATTTAAATTCATTGTTTACCCTGAAGGCAATCTTTAAATTATCAATTGGAAATTCTCTGTTATTAGTTTTTTCGATAAATCTTTTTACATCCGGAATCTTGTACATGGTTCCCATTGCAGAAACATTAGTCTGAAGAAATCCATGATCAATGTAGTTACCTGAAATATCCTGAGGACTGTCCAGCAGATGATAAAAATCTGCTTCTCCGGTTCTGATTACAATGTTTTGAGCAAGATCTGACTGCATACGAAGTCCACCAATAAGATTTCTCAATACTTCGCCGTCACTGTAAATTAACTCCGAAACTTCGATTCTGTTTAATGCGTAATTAACCTCGCTTTCACTTACGAAGTCATAAGTAGCATATCCCTTTAGTTCTCCTCCTACAAAATATCCAATGCGCCTTGTTTCGTCATCATTGACTATATCTCTTATCTCTTCTTCGAATTTTTCAACAGCTCCATGGTACTTCTTCACGAAGGCAGAATGGCATAAAATAACTTTTTTAATCTCATCTTTTTTGATAATTCTAAGCTTTGAAATATCTTTACACATCGGCAGCTGAGATGTAGGTATTCTATATTCGTCAAGCTTGGTGCCATATCCATATCCCATTTTACGGTAGTAATCTACACTAAATGGTAAAAGCATAGAGACTAAGCCGCCTGATTCCACAGTATATTTTTCAAAGAATTTTACCATTTCTTTAGCTACACCTTTTTTCTTATGCAAAGGATGCACTGCTAAAGACATCAGTCCTGTTGCCTTATTCATTTCGCCGAAGAGATTTATATCAAAATCTATCAATTTCATTATCGCTATTAAAACTCCCTCTTCGAAAAGTCCAAAAAAATTAACATGTTCGTACTCCAGCAAAGACTGCAGGTTACGATTGTAATATCTGTTATAGTATTCCTCAGATATGCTTTTGCCTGAAGGATAAGCATTAAGATAAATTTCTGTATATGTATGCAAATCATCAGGAGTTAGCTTTCTAATTACTCTTTCTATCATATTATTCATCCTTTAAATAGCTTTTCCCTGAGCAACTAATTCTTCAATATATTCATCAATAAGCCTCAAACCTTCTTCAAGATTATGAGCATGGGATAATGTTATACGGAATGTGTGTGGTAAAAAGAAGCAATCACCGTGACATACCAAAACTCCCTTTTTATCAAGTAAATCATCACAGAATTTTTCTGCATCTACTTCTAAGTCGTAATGAATTAGATAAGTAGTAGCATATGAATCAGCATACTGGTGCAGATATTTATGTCCATCTAACCATTTATCTATTTTTGCCTTATTTTCATTAACAATTTTTCTGCTTCTAGCAAAGATTTTATCCGCATGTTCAAGAGCGATTGCAAAAATCCATTCATCAAATACACCACCGCAAATGGAGTCATATGATCTACGATTGAAAAGTTCTTTTCTTGTTTCAAGATCATGGCATATAATCCAGCCTACTCTAGTTCCAGCCATGGAATAAATCTTAGAAGAACTGCAAGTTACAATTGCCTTATCATAAATGTCAGCAAATGAAGGCATATACTCTTCTTTAAGACCTCTATACATTTCATCGCAGATAACCCATGCATCTACTGATTTTGCTATTTCAATGATTTCCTGCATCTCTTCTAATTCCAAAAGTGAACCTGTAGGATTGTTTGGGTTTGTGAAAAGAATAGCTTTAGTATTATTATCTACAGCCTTCCTTAATTCATCAAGATCCAGTTTGTATCCTGCTTTAGCCTTAAGGTCAATCTGGCGAACTTCAGCACCTATTGATTTAGGGATTGAATAAAACTGCTGATAGTTTGGCATTATTGATATTACATTGTCAGTTTCTTCAATCATAGTAAGCACTACTGTACTGTTAGCACCTGTACCCCCATGCACTAAAATAACTTCTTCTGGTTCAACGCCCTTATAAAGATTTGCTATTGCCTTACGAGTTCTTGGCGTGCCTTCAAAATTTCCATAACCCAAGTTCATGTGCTTCAATTCCTCCATGAAATCGTCCATACTTTCTCCAGTTAATTCGAATAATTCTTCTACTGTCATTGGAAGAACACAACTTCCTCCTAGATATATTTTATTTTTTACACTATCACATGCAGGATTTAACCAGTTTTCTAATACAAAATCATCTATTTTCATTTTTTACCCTCCTCATTTTTTAAATTTCTACAATTGTTCCTAATCCTTTTTCTTCAGCAAGTTGAATTGACTTTTTAGCTGTAACTAAGTCCAAAATAGCTAATCCTGTTGCATCAAAAATTGTAATGTCTTCAGAATTTTTTCTTCCTTCAACTACACCTGTAAGCACTTCACCGATTTCTCCGACTACATCTTCTTTTCTAAAAAAGCCAGTTTTGATTGGAATTTCCATTTCTCCAACATTAGAACATTGATTAACATCATCTGCATATACTCTTGCACATCTGAACAGTTCAGGATCGATTTCCTCTTTTCCAATCATGTCAGCACCTATGCAGCTGAGATGTGTTCCCGGCTTTACCCATTCCTTTTTTATAACAGGTGAACGAGATGGTGTAATTGTAATAACCACATCACTTTCACCAATTGCTGTAGCCATATCTGTTACTGAAGTAAATTCAACATCAGGTCTATCAACTCCGAAATCATCTCTAAGTTTTTCATAGCATGCGAGTGCGAATTTTTTTGCATTTTCTAAGTTTAAAGCATCAGCAATATATACTTTTCTAATCTTTGGCATACAGATTAGGGTTGCAGCAATCTGAAAAATTGATTGTTTACCTGCTCCAAGCATAAATAAGACTTCCGAGTCAGGTCTAGCTAACGTCTGAACTCCTATTGCACCTGCTGCACCTGTTCTCATGCATGTAATATAAGAAGCATCCATTACACCAAGAGGAATACCATTTGTTGAATCAAATAGCATTAGTATTCCTGTAAAAGTAGGAAGCCCTTCCTTTACATTTAGTGGGAAGCTATTTAACATTTTAAGACCATGTAGATTAATGTCACCAAAAACACCACCGGATCTGATGTCTGATACTGCGCTTTTTTCATGAAAATGATGCTCAACTAAAGGCCAAGCAATAGTATTTCCACAGGATTTTTGTTTGTACACTGACTTAACACCATCAATTACAGCTGACATTTCTAATACTTTTTCTAGTTCTTTGCGTCCCAATACTTTAATATCCATATTACTATACCTCCTCGTAGTTTCTTTATAAGAAAAGTATATATGACAAATTTTAATAATTCAACAAAAGATATTTATACAATTTTATAATAAACGCATTGTCTATTAATATATAATAATAAGTATTTCTGCTTTTTTTGGTATGTTTTCTTCTTGAATTGTCATTTCCGTGTAAATATGCTATAATAAATCTAATACGAGATTTATATTTTTTTATAAAAAGGAGGCTCACTATGGGTTATACAGTTTCAGATTTATTTAATACCTACTCTAGTAACTTGAATTTAATAGCAGGCCAAGGAGGTTTATCTCGAGAAATATCCAGCTGTGGCATATTAGATTATGAGTTGCTTCCAGAGCTAAAAGATAAATACTTCCACTCAAACATTCAAAATGGTCAGTTTATCCTTTCTTCCTTTGTTTATGCCAAGGATAATCCATATATGATTTCAGATGCGATAAAATATCTAGTAGCCAAAAGGACCAGCGGACTGGCAATAAGAAATGTTTTAAAAATTCAAATACCTGAGACTGTAATACGTTATGCTGATGCTAAGAACTTTCCTATTTTCACGATTCAATCTATGGCATTACCCTTCGAGAGTATAATTTATACCATTGGTAGATATTTCGAATTAGAAAAAAATGCTAATTACTACAATGAAATTTTGAACTACATTCGCTCTCAGGACTTAAGTTCAGAAGAAATAATCAAATCTGCTCTTAAAATTAATCCTTCTTTTAGCAATCAGTTTTTCTGTATCTATTGTGAGTCTGATGATTTCATTTCTGATTCTCAGAAAAGTCAAATTGTTGAAAATTATAAAAATAGCGAGTTATATACCTTTGAAGATTTTATCTGTGTTTTTAAAGATGGTATATTACTTGTTAAATCATGTGAGAACTTATATAAATATTATAACGATGATTATGTAGAAAGCTTTATAAATAAGGCTTTTAGAAGGGAGCCTGTTATTAATATTGGAATCAGTAATAGGCATAACACTCTTGGCGAGTTTAAACTGGCACTTGAAGAGACCTTTTTTGCATCAGCATACAATATTAATGATGGTAAAAAATATCATTACTATAGAGACATTGGAACTTATAAGATTATCTTTCCTTATTGTGGGAATGCAGAACTTACTAACTTCAGCAACAATATAATGGAAAAACTTGAAGAATATGATACAGAAAATAATTCAAATCTTATAGAGACGCTTGTCACATACATAAACTGTAATTGCAATAAAGATTTGGTAGCCGAAAAGCTATCTCACCACGAGCAGACCATACGATACAGATTAAATAAGATTTATTCTCTCACTGATTTAAGCCGCAAATCATCATCAGATAAGGAGCAGTTATCTATTGCATGTAAAATTTATATTGCCAATCGATTATTAAATAAATAGTTCCCGCATAGTAAAGACAAAACGTCCCTTTGTCTTCCTGGGGCTTTGAGTGTATTTTATTAAATTCCTTTAACGAAATACTAATATAATTCTGCACATTTTTTATTCTATTTAATAGTAAGACTCCCATAAATAAAAGTTCTCTCAAACAATAGCCTGTGGAAGTCTATAATAGACTATTAAATTAATCGATAACCTTAAAAGGCTCTAAATCAACCTACTTCTTCTCTATCAACACTACAGCTTTAAATTACTTATAACATCTTCCTTAAATGCAATGTCTAGAAACTTAAATATGTTCTTATCCGTGGCTTCATTCCCTCTTATCAACAGTCTTGTATTGACAGAGATTCTTGTTATTTTTTGTTCCCAAGTGAAGGTTTAAGCATAAAAGTATTATTATCTAATATAGCAATACTAATATCTTTTTCTCCTCTTAATGTACTCATACCATTTCTAATTGAATAGTTTATACTTACATTAAAATTACCAACCGAATATGTATTTGTAATCTTAACTGGCATTAACTTTCCTTCAGTAACCATATCATATAGAGCTTCTTGATATGCCATGAATTTTGATAACGTCTGAGTAAATTTGTCTAATTCACTTTGCTCCGTTTGCGTATTACAGTCTATTGTATAATTACTTAAGCAAGTGAACTCATCAGATAAATGAACATAAGATTTATTTTGCAGTGTTTTCAATATCTTATTCTTATAAGAATCCACCATTTTTTATCAACCTTAATACTTTTTATAAAGTCATAGCTGTCTATCATCGAATACATATCTCCATCCCCTTTTCACCTTCTATCTTCTACTAATTCACTTCCCATAAATGCATCAAAGTTTTTACCGTCAGCAGTTGTAATATTAAAATTATCACATGTTTTAAATCCTATTTTAGGATAATAATCTGGTTCTCCAAAAATTACAATTCCTTTATACCCTTTATTGCAGCTAATTTCAATGTTTCTCTTAGTAACAACTCACCAACTCCACATCCCTGCCATTTAGGCTCTACACAAAGAGGTCTAAAGGTTATTATTTCATGTGTATCTGCCCCATCAACAACTCGTGCCTTTGAATACATTATGCATCCTATTACCTCTCCATCCTTTACTGCTATTCTGCTTAGCTCTGGAAGATAGTCCTTGTGTTGACGTAGTTTATGTACTAGGTAATGTTCGTCGCATCCAAGATGATGTTTATTCCAAAATGTATGCTGTGTCATTAACTCTACATTATACCAATCATCCTTTGTTTCCATTCTAATTTCTATTTCTTCGCCATTTAATCTTTTCTTTTTTTCTGGAAACCATCCAAATTCTAGCCTTACTTCTTTTCTTTGTAAATCATTATTCTTGTAGCAACAAGTATCCATACCAACCAAGCTAAAACCTTCATGCTGATAAAAATCTATTGCATTAACATTACAAGATTGTGTTTCTAGTATAATAGCACGATGACGTTCTCTTCTCGCTTGTTCCTTCGCCATCTCAATTAACGCATGACCTATTCCTTTCTTTTGATATTTTTCTGTCACCCAGAGTTCTGTAATCCTTAGACGATTAGACCATAATTCTTGATCAGTTTCAATTGCAGCAACTAATTGACCATTAACTAAGACTCCCCAAGCATAAGCATTCTCCCAGTGATCTTTATATAACTTATCTGGAAAATCATATTCTTCTGGTGTATGAATTACTGGCTCTGTAAAGTCTTTCTTTTCTATCTCAATAGGTAAATCCTTTATCTGTCTTTTTTATATTAACATCATAATACTTATCTGTTGTATACTTTATTGGAATAATAGTTCCCTTCCATTTCTCTTTTGGTAAATGTATAATTTTGTATTCCATAGTTTTTATCCCCCCTCTAATGGCAGTTATTATCTTAGTATTCTCTAATTTTACTCACTTTATGGTTATCACAATTCATCTATATACTATCATACGATTTTTCCATTTACTATCTAAAAAATGGTAAAAGAAAACACCAA
Organism: Lutispora sp.; assembly: GCA_028709965.1. Classification (GTDB taxonomy): domain Bacteria; phylum Bacillota; class Clostridia; order Lutisporales; family Lutisporaceae; genus Lutispora. The sequence continues at coordinate 2,514 of JAQUTA010000045.1, read as the reverse complement.
CCAGAACATAATGTCCCAGTTGGCATCTATTATTGCTTTTCTTCATTTTTACATTCTATCTCTGTTCCATCAGTAAATTCAACAAGGCTTTAGCCCATGTTTTACTGTACTTTCTTTGACAGCAGACAAACCGTCTCAACGTGCCTTGAGGTGACAATAAAGATGTCGTGGAAAGCTAATAACCCCTTGGTGGATGGGTATATCTTTTATGAAGAACATTTACTAGGATTTTTTCAATCTTTTAAATTGCTAATAACAAAGCCTTCAAATTATTGATCACGATATGCATTTTTTTATTTATTCCAGTCCTTTCTCTAACTCTAATATCTCCTGCTCCTTAGCAAGTTCCCGTTTCAATTCTTCCTCTGTTGGCATATAAAGTTTATATTTAGAAGCATAGATTTGGTTATTCCCTTCAGGCAAGGTATACTTAACAACTGAATCACTTTTGTCAGCACATAGCACTATACCAATCGGTAGATTATCCCCTTCATTCATTAGTTCCCTTGTATAATAATTTACATACATTTGCATCTGTCCAAGATCTTGATGAGTTAATTTACCAACTTTTAAATCGATAATTACAAAGCATTTTAATATATAATTATAGAAAACTAAATCTATATAATAATGTTCTCCATCAAAAGAAATACGTTTTTGTCTCGCTACAAATGAAAATCCACGGCCTAATTCTAATAGGAACTTTTGTAAATGATTAATTAAGCCTTGCTCTATATCCTTTTCGTATAAATTTGGCGTCTGTTCTAACCCTAGAAATTCAAGTACATATGGATCCCTGATTATATCTTTTGCATCTACTCCTTGCTCTAAATTCTGAATCTCGTTTCCGACGCTATCCTTATCTTGACTTGATAATAGTCTTTGATAATAAAAACTGTTGATTTGTCTTTCTAATTGTCTTGTACTCCAATTTGACTTTTCACATTCCTGCATATAAAATTTTCTAGCTTTTTCATCTTCAACCTTTAAAAGTAATCGATAATGTGTCCAGCTTAAATTGGTACTCAGTGCGTTCCAATTTGGAAATGCTATATAAAAAGAACGCATATTATTAAGATTTCTAACTGTAAACCCTCTCCCAAATTCTTCCGTAAGCTTTTCAGATATAAGTTTTAGAAGCCCACTTCCATATTCAGCTCGCTCATTTTCACCCTGTGCTTCATAAATTTGTTTACCTATATTCCAATAAGTTTCAACCATAGCAAAATTCACAGCAGCATATACTTTTTGTCGTGCTTTTGCTACTTCATTTCTTATGTTTTCATACAAGTTATTCCCATTTCCTTCTAAAGAGTTCATTAAGCATCCTCCTTGTCCCACATATTTTAAATTTAATTAATAATATTATTATGTCAAGGCTAGTTTCTGTTATCTTCTTATGAATTAAGTTGTCTATCTAGTTATATTATGATTCAGTAATTACCCCAATAAGTTCATTAACTAAAACTTCATCTAGAATTCTGATTAAAGAATTGTCATTATAGCTCCTTCCTAAAATGTCTATGCCCCCATACCAAACAATTGCATTGTCTATAACCATAAATTTTAAGTAATTATTTGGTATTTGTATAATATCAATTCCTTCCCTTTTCATTTCATTTATAAAATCATCAATAAATTGGCTATTATGCTTTGTATATTCCTCAAGCTTTTTTAAGCATAAAGTAATTCTAACACCCGCTTTATACTTTTCAATCAATATCTCTTTTATCTCATTAACCTTTTTCTTTTGTAGATATGGGCTTGATATAAGTATATTTTTCTCCGCTGTTTTAATATCCTTAATTAAATACTCAAAATAATTAGTTTCATCATATATGGAATTTTCTATATCCTCTTTAGAGTCACTATCCTTTATACTATATCCAAGCGAACGATAAGCTGTAAGACGTTTATGATACATCCTCTCAAGTACTGGTATGTGAACATCAACGTAATCGTATATTAAGACCTCATTCTTTCCTTTATAATTTCTATGAAGTCTTCCAGCATACTGTGCGATAGTCCCTTTCCATGCAATTGGCATAGCCATAAACAACGTATCCAATCTGGCTTCATCAAATCCTTCACCTATTAATTTTCCTGTTGCAATTATTACAAATCTGTCTCCATCCTCTAAGGCTTCTATTTTTTTGTGGGACTTGTTACGCTCCTTTGTTTTTAAATTCCCCGATAAAACGATTACTTCAAAATCCATACCCTCCATTAATTTGACCAAGTCGTTAATATGGCTTGTTCTCTCTGTCAAAACCAGTGGATTCCTACCAGCATTTATGGATTCTATAATATCAGCAACGATCAATTGATTTCTATGTTTGCTCTCGCAAATATGCTGATATACTTCAGTTATATACCATTCATTATATTTTTTAAATACAGGCATCCTAGTACAAGTAAACCTTGGAATTATATAATGTTCAAATTCTCTTAGTAAGGCTTCTTTTTTTGCATCAACCTTAAATCTAATAGGTCCACAATGCATAAATATAATTG
>JAQUTA010000044.1 GCA_028709965.1 Lutispora sp. | reverse complement strand
AGAAGGCGGAAGAACAGTAGGAGCAGGCGCAGTTGCTTCAATAATAGAATAAGTAAGGTGCAGGGACACACAGTGAAATCGGGGACATTCCCCAATAAGGAATACCCGCTTGCAGGGGTGTGTCCCCCTTTTCTTATCTTTTAAAAAAATTTTAAAAAACTGCTAATAATTGTTGTAAAATAATTTAAAATAGTTTAAACTATAATAGTTGTCTATACAAGCATGTGATGAAGCAAGAGGTTGCAAGACTGTCACTGAACTAACCCGCCCTAAGATCCCCGCCTTAATAGAAGGCGGTTTCAAATGGCGGCTAAGTCCAGTATGGACTCGACTAACATTTTGCTTTGCAAAATGAAGTCTCGTTCAACTTGGAAAATTCTTGCGGAGTAGTGTCTGAATCTAGAATTCGGGCGACTCTACTGCCGGTGTACTTTCGGGGTACACCAAATAAAAAAAATAGAACACACCCGGATTAGTGTACGGCAGTAAGCGGTTGTACGTGAGTAAAATAGGCGTGCGATGAAAAGGAGGGAAATGAAATGGCAAAACAAAAAATCAGAATCAGACTAAAGGCATTTGATCACAATCTAATCGATCAGTCAGCCCAAAAAATTGTTGAAACTGCAAAAAGAACAGGAGCAAAGGTGTCAGGTCCAGTACCTCTCCCAACTCAAAAAGAAATCATAACAATATTAAGAGCTGTTCATAAATACAAGGATTCCAGAGAGCAGTTTGAAATGAGAACCCATAAGAGGTTGATTGATATATTAAGCCCTACACCAAAAACTGTAGATGCTTTGATGAGATTGGATTTACCTGCCGGCGTAGATATAGAAATCAAGCTATAACAAAGATCAATGGATTATGATTTAGAATGACCGATATACTCGGTCCTCTGTAAATTATGGAGGTGTAAAAATGAAAAAAGCAATACTAGGAAAGAAAGTCGGGATGACGCAGATTTTCAGCAAAGAAGGAAAAGCAATTCCCGTGACAGTTATTCAAGCAGGACCTAATGTGGTTGTGCAAAAGAAAACTATGGAAAACGATGGCTACTCATCTATCCAAATCGGTTATCAGGATAAGGACGAGAAGAAGGTCAACAAGCCCATGAAAGGTCATTTTGCTAAAGCTAAAGTTGCAACAAAGAGATACTTAAGGGAGCTTAGAGTTGAAAATGCGGAATCTTTTGAAATAGGACAGGAAATAAAGGCTGATGTATTTGCTGAAGGAGATAAAGTTGATGTAAGTGGCGTTTCCAAAGGTAAAGGGACAGCAGGAAATATTAAAAGACATAATGCTCATAGAGGACCTATGCAGCACGGTTCCAAATTCCATAGGGCTCCAGGTTCAATGGGTGCGTCTTCAGATCCATCCAGAACCTTCAAAGGGAAGAAACTTCCTGGCAGAATGGGTAATGAGAATACTACAGTACAAAACCTTGAAGTTATAAAAGTAGATGCTGAAAAGAACTATATACTTGTAAGAGGTGGAGTACCTGGAATAAGAGGTTCACTGGTCATGATAAAAGACACGGTGAAGGCATAAAACGGTGAGAAAGGAGGATGTGCTATGCCTAAGGTAGCTTTATATAATATAGGCGGACAACAAGTCGGCGATATAGAATTAAATGATAGTATATTTGGTGTAAACGTAAATGTTGAAGCCATGCATCAAGTTGTAAAGATGCTTTTAGCTAACAAAAGACAAGGAACTCAATCAGCTCTTACAAGAGCAGAAGTGCGCGGCGGCGGCAGAAAGCCTTGGAGACAAAAAGGAACAGGTAGGGCAAGACACGGCAGCATAAGATCACCTCAATGGACTCATGGAGGGATTGTGTTTGCTCCAAAGCCAAGATCCTATAGATATACATTACCAAAGAAAATCAAAAGAATAGCAATGAAATCTGCTTTAAGCTCAAAGGTAGAAGATAATAGCATCATCGTATTGGATGAGCTGAGCTTTGAAGGGCCAAAGACAAAACAAATAGTAAACATGCTTGAGAACTTAAAAGTGGATTCAAAAGTTTTAATAGTGTTACCAGAAAAGAATGAAAATGTAGAAAAATCTGCTAGAAACATTCCCAATGTAAAAACTTCTTTTGTTAATACATTAAATGTATATGATATTTTAAACTATGATAAATTTATCATAACAAAATCAGCAGTTGAGAAGGTTGAGGAGGTGTACGTATAATGAATGCCTATGATATCATAAGAAAGCCCGTTATTACTGAAAAAAGCATGGGTGAAATGGCAGATAAAAAATACACCTTTATAGTGGATGTAAGTGCCAATAAAAATCAGATAAAAATGGCCGTAGAAGAGGTCTTTAAGGTTAAAGTTGATAGGGTAAATACTATAAAGATGATGGGCAAGATGAAGAGAATGGGTAAATACGAGGGAAGAAGACCAGGATTTAAAAAAGCCATCGTAAAGTTGACCCCAGACAGCAAGGCAATAGAATTCTTTGAAGGTCTATAATCTAGAACTTAGGTTTCAGAACTCAGAACTCAGGATATTAGGGTAGGGCACTGGAGCCGGTGAATAGTGAAAAGTGGAGGCGGTCGCCGATAATTACCGCTTAAAACAGGAGGAGAAATAATATGGCGATAAAAAAATATAAACCTACTTCTCCCGCAAGAAGATTTATGACGGTATCAACCTTTGAAGAAATTTCAAAGACAGAACCCGAAAAATCGTTGATTGAAATAATCAAAAGCAAAGCAGGGAGAAATAATAACGGAAAAATCACAGTTAGACATCGCGGTGGGGGACATAAAAGACAATATAGAATAATTGATTTCAAGAGAGATAAAATGGATATTCCCGCAAAAGTTGCTGCTATAGAATACGATCCAAACAGAACAGCAAACATAGCATTATTAAATTATGCTGATGGTGAAAAAAGGTATATACTAGCGCCTAATGGTTTAAAAGTAGGAGACTCAGTAATATCGTCAGAAGATGCAGATATAAAGGTTGGGAATACATTGTCCTTAAAGAGTATCCCGGTTGGTACTATAATTCATAATATTGAGCTTAAGGCTGGCAAAGGTGGTCAATTGGTTAGAGCAGCAGGAAACGCAGCACAGCTTATGGCCAAAGAAGGCGGGTATGCTCAAATAAGACTTCCATCTGGTGAAGTTAGAATGATAAGAATAGAATGCAAAGCTACAATCGGTCAGGTAGGAAACCTAGATCATGAAATCATAAGAATAGGAAAAGCAGGAAATAAGAGACATATGGGAATAAGACCTACTGTAAGAGGTTCCGTAATGAACCCGGTAGACCATCCACATGGTGGTGGTGAAGGTAAAGCACCAATAGGAAGACCCGGACCGTTAACTCCTTGGGGCAAACCTGCGCTTGGATACAAGACAAGAAATAAAAAGAAACTATCCAACAAATTTATTGTTAAAAGAAGAAACCAAAAATAATTTAGGTTTTAGTGCATAGCCCGCAGCACGCGGCAAGAAAGTCGGGAAGGAGGCAAATTAATGAGTAGATCTATTAAAAAGGGGCCTTTTGTAGAAGAAAAACTATTTAAGAGAATAGTTGAAATGAATAAATCAGGTAAGAAAGTTGTCCTCAAGACTTGGTCAAGGAGCTCCACAATTTTCCCGGAGATGGTAGGTCACACTATTGCTGTTCATGACGGCAGGAAGCATGTTCCGGTTTATATTGTTGAAGACATGGTAGGACATAAGCTTGGCGAATTCGCACCTACCAGAACCTTTAGAGGGCATGGCAGCCATACTGAGAAATCAACTTCACTTAAATAAAAATCCTAATAGGGAAGGAGGTACATCCTGTGGAAGCAAGAGCAGTTGCTAAATATATAAGAATATCCTCAAGAAAAGTCAACATAGTAATTGACTTGATCAGAGGGAAAAAAGTAGGTGAAGCTTTTGCCATATTAAATCATACTCCGAAAGCTGCATCTATATTGCTGGAAAAATTGTTAAAATCAGCAGTTGCAAACGCTGAAAATAATCACAACATGAATGTTGATAAGTTATATATTTCTGAGGCCTACGCAACTCAAGGACCTACGCTGAAAAGATTTATGGCAAGAGCCAAAGGCAGCGGTGTTCGAATATTAAAAAGAACCAGCCATATAACGATTGTCGTATCTGAAAAGGAATAAAGAAGGAGGGATTATTAGTGGGCCAAAAGGTAAATCCACATGGACTTAGAGTGGGCATAATAAAGGACTGGGATTCAAAATGGTATGCAAATGATAAGGATTTTTCAGGCCTTTTAATTGAAGATAACAAGATAAGAGAATTTCTGAAGAAAAAATTATTTAATTCAGGAATATCAAAGATGGAAATTGAAAGAACCGCCAATAAGGTTAAGCTTAATTTATACACAGCAAAGCCTGGAATGGTTATTGGGAAAGGCGGATCAGGCATAGAAGCCCTTAGAAAAGAAGTTGAAAAGCTTGTAAATAATAAAAGCGTTTCAATAAATATTTCTGAAATAAAAGTACCTGAGCTTGATGCTCAATTGGTTGCAGAAAATATAGCTGCTCAATTAGAGAAAAGAATATCCTTCAGAAGAGCCATGAAACAGTCAATGCAAAGATCAATGAGAAGCGGAGCAAAGGGAATTAAGGCTATGACTTCCGGAAGATTGGGAGGAGCCGAAATTGCAAGAAGCGAATGGTATAGAGAAGGTACAATACCACTTCAGACATTGAGAGCAGATATTGACTATGGCTTTGCGGAAGCTAACACCACCTACGGGAAAATAGGTGTTAAGGTTTGGATATACAAAGGGGAGGTACTTCCAGAAGCTAAGAAAGTAGTTGAGGAAGGAGGAGTCGAATAATATGTTGATGCCAAAAAGAGTTAAACGTCGTAAGCAGATGAGAGGCAACATGGCAGGTAAAGCTTTAAGAGGCAATACTATAACATATGGAGAATATGGCTTAAAAGCCGTTGAACCTGCTTGGATTACAAGTAATCAAATTGAAGCTGCCAGAATTGCGATGACAAGATATATAAAAAGAGGCGGTCAGGTTTGGATAAAGATATTCCCTGACAAGCCGGTTACTGAAAAACCTGCTGAAACTCGTATGGGTTCGGGTAAAGGTTCACCAGAATACTGGGTAGCGGTTGTAAAACCGGGAAGAGTATTATTTGAAATTGCGGGTGTTACTGAGGAGGTTGCACGTGAGGCTATGAGATTGGCTATGCATAAGCTGCCCGTAAAGTGCAAATTCGTAACCCGTCAGGAAACTGAGGAAGTGGGTGAAGGTAATGAAGGCTAATAAGATCCGAGAAATGTCAGTAAACGAACTAGAACAAAAGCTTTTAGAACTCAAGGGTGAACTTTTTAATTTAAGGTTTCAAATGGCCACAGGCCAATTAGAAAACCCTATAAAAGTTAGAGATGTTAAAAAGTCCATTGCACGTGTAAAGACTATTCTCAGGGAAAATGAACTCAAAGCTGTAGAGAACAAATAGTCGAGAGGAGGTAAGGTCCGTGGAGAGAGGTAACAGAAAGACAAGATCCGGAAAAGTAGTTAGCGATAAAATGGATAAGACAATCGTTGTTGCCATTGAAACGTTAGTACGTCATCCGCTATATAAGAAAATAACTAAAAAAACTACCAAATTTAAAGCTCATGATGAAAATAACGAATGTAAAGTGGGCGATAGAGTTGTAATAATGGAAACAAGGCCTCTGAGTAAAGAAAAAAGATGGAGACTTGTTGAGATAATTGAGAGAGCAAAGTAAATTCCGAAAGGAGGGTTTTGAATGATTCAACAGGAATCTCGCGTAAGGGTAGCGGATAATTCAGGTGCAAAAGAACTATTATGCATACGCGTAGTAGGTGGTTCACATAGAAGATATGGAAACATTGGAGATGTAATAGTTGCTTCTGTTAAAGACGCAACACCAGGTGGTGTTGTTAAAAAAGGTGAAGTAGTAAAGGCTGTAATCGTTAGAACTAAGAAGGGTTTGAGAAGATCTGATGGCAGTTATATAAAATTTGATGAAAATGCTGCTGTAATAATTAAGGATGACAAACAACCCAAAGGAACACGTATATTTGGACCCGTTGCAAGGGAGCTAAGAGAAAAAGATTTTATGAAAATCATATCCTTAGCACCTGAAGTGCTCTAAAGGAGGTGGCGTTATGGAAGCTAAAAAATTGCATGTTAAAAAGGGAGATACAATAGTTGTAATCTCTGGTAAAGATAAAGGTAAAAAAGCAAAGGTGCTTGTTGCATTTCCAAAGGATGGCAAGATAATAGCAGAAGGTGTAAGCATGAGCACTAAGCACAAGAAGCCATCACAGAAAGTTCAACAAGGCGGCATAATACACCAGGAATCACCTATATTTGCTTCCAAAGTTATGCTTTGGTGCGATAAGTGTAAAAAAGGTGTAAGAGCAGGTAAGAGAATTTTACAGGATGGGTCAAAAGTAAGATACTGCAAGAGCTGCGGTGACATGTTGGATAAATAAAAGGCTCTGGAAGGAGGTATAATAATTGGTTAGGCTTAAAGAAAAATACTTGAATGAAGTAGCTCCTGCTATGATGCAGAAGTTTCAATATAAAAGCGTAATGCAGATTCCCAAGCTGGAAAAGGTTGTTCTCAATATGGGCTTGGGTAATACTAAGGATAATGCAAAGGGTTTGGATGCTGCTGTATCAGAATTAGCCCTTATAGCAGGCCAAAAACCTGTAGTAGTAAAAGCTAAGAAATCAGTTGCTGCTTTTAAGGTAAGGCAGGGCATGAACATCGGTGCAAAGGTTACACTCAGAGGCACAAGAATGTTTGAGTTTGTTGATAAACTATTCAATGTTTCATTACCAAGGGTTAGAGACTTCAGAGGATTATCAACAAAATCTTTTGACGGCAGGGGAAATTATGCACTAGGCGTAAAAGAACAATTGATTTTCCCAGAGATTGAGTATGATAAGGTGGATCAAATTAGGGGAATGGACATCATTTTTGTAACAACCGCAAAAACAGATGAAGAAGCAAGAGAACTGCTCAGGCTCCTCGGAATGCCTTATGCAAATTAGTGGATAGGAGGGAAAAATGTGGCGAAAAAAGCTATGATATTAAAGCAACAAAAAACTCCGAAGTTCTCTACCAGGGCTTATAATAGATGCAAGATTTGCGGCAGACCCCATGGATATTTAAGAAAGTTCGGAATTTGCCGTATTTGTTTTAGGGAATTAGCGTACAAAGGACAAATACCAGGCGTGAAAAAAGCCAGCTGGTAAGCGTTATCGTAAAGGAGGTAAGAAATATGGTTATATGCGACCCAATTGCTGATATGTTAACAAGAATAAGGAACGCAAACACTGTAAAACATCAAACAGTCGATGTTCCTTTATCAAATATAAAAAAGGCTATGGCCGACATTCTTTTAGAAGAAGGATATATAAAATCCTTTGAAATAATTGATGATGGCGTACAGGGTATGATCAAAGTAACATTAAAATATACCGCCGATAAAGGCAAAGTTATCACCGGCCTCAAAAGAATAAGCAAACCAGGACTCAGAGTTTATGCTAAAAGAGATGAAGTTCCCAAAGTATTAGGCGGCTTAGGCATTGCTATAATATCAACATCAAAGGGAATCATGAGTGATAAAAATGCTAGAAAAGAAGGTTTGGGCGGAGAAGTACTTTGCTACATTTGGTAGTAGATCTTCATAACAGGAGGTGGAAAAATGTCTAGGATAGGTAAACTACCTGTATCAATTCCTCAGGGAGTTGAGATTAAAATAGATGCAGAAAACGCATTAACTGTAAAGGGACCCAAAGGACAACTTCATAAAAAGTTTAATGAAGACATGATTATAGAAGTAGAGAATGGAGTTCTTTTAGTAAATAGACCAACAGATCAAAAACAACATAGAGCTTTCCATGGCTTGACAAGAGCTCTCATCCACAACATGGTTGAGGGAGTAAGCAAGGGCTTTGAGAAGACTCTTGAAATAAACGGAGTTGGATATAGAGCAGCAAAGCAGGGTAACAAGCTGACTTTGACTATAGGATATTCACATCCGGTAGAATTCGTTGACCCAGAAGGAATAACAACTGAAGTTCCTGCCCCTAATAGAATAATAATAAAGGGCATTGATAAAGAACTAGTTGGGACACATGCAGCAAACATCAGAGCTGTGAGAGAGCCGGAACCATACTTGGGAAAAGGTATCAAATACAGCTATGAGCATATAAGACGTAAAGAAGGTAAAACTGGTAAGAAATAATGGAAAGAGGTGACTCAGAGTGATTACAAAAGCCAGCAAAAATGACCTCAGAATGAAGAGACATTTGAGAGTAAGAACAAAGGTTTTTGGAACTGCTGAAAGACCAAGGCTCAATGTTTTTAGGAGTCTTAACAATATATATGCACAGATAATAAATGATGATTTAGGAGTTACATTAGTCGCTGCTTCAAGCCTTGATAAAGAGCTGAAGGAAACATTAGCAAAGGGCGGTAACAAAGAAGCTGCAAAGGCAGTAGGTCAATTGATAGCCCAAAAAGCTGTTGAAGCAGGGATTAAACAAGTTGTATTCGATAGAGGCGGATATATTTATCATGGTAGAGTAATGGAACTTGCCAGTGCAGCTAGAGAAGCAGGACTTGAATTTTAAAGATAAGGAGGGAATTTAATGCAGCTAATTGATGCCAGCAAGCTAGATCTTAAAGAGAAGGTTGTTTCCATAAATAGAGTTACTAAGGTTGTTAAAGGCGGAAGAAACTTTAGGTTTAGCGCAATAGTTGTTGTTGGAGACGGAAATGGCTATGTAGGCGTAGGTTCTGGAAAATCGATTGAAATTCCAGATGCAATAAAAAAAGGCATAGAAGATGCCAAAAAGAATATGATAAAGGTGTCTATTGTTGGAACTACAATTCCTCACGAAGTAATTGGAAAATCCGGCTCAGGAAGAGTACTTTTGATGCCCGCTGCTGAAGGTACAGGAGTTATAGCAGGCGGACCCGTAAGATCGATTTTGGAATTGGCAGGTATCAGGGATATCAGAACAAAATCCTTGAGATCAAATAACCCTAGAAATATGGTTAATGCAACAATTGAAGGCCTTTCATCCCTCAAGACAGTAGAAGATGTTGCTGATCTGCGTGGGAAAACAGTTGAAGAGATACTAGGTTAGGGGGGAAGTACCTTGGCTAAAATAAGAATAAAGCTGGTTAAGAGCATAATCGGCAGAAAAAAAGATCAGATTGACACTGTAAAAGCATTAGGCTTAAAGAAATTGAACAGCATAGTTGAACAAGAAGATACACCTCAGATAAGAGGCATGATAAACAAGGTATCATTCTTGTTGGAACTTGAGGAAATATAGTAAGGGAGGTGTAAACAGCCATGAAATTACATGAACTAAAACCTGCTGAGGGTTCTACAAAAGATAAAAAGAGAAGAGGCAGAGGTACAGCCAGCGGTCAGGGTAAAACCGGTGGCAGAGGACAAAAAGGCCAAGGCTCTCGTTCTGGCGGTGGGGTTAGAATAGGGTTTGAAGGCGGTCAGATGCCTTTGTATAGAAGACTTCCTAAAGTAGGATTTACCAATATATTTCGAAAAGAGTATGCCATTGTTAATGTAAGCGACTTAGATATTTTCGAAAACGGTGCTGTAATCACTCCTGAAGATTTGAAAGAAGTTGGATTGGTTAAAGCAGAAAAAAGCGGTATCAAAATATTAGGCAATGGTGAACTGACAAAGCAGTTAACAGTTAAGGCCCATAAGTTTAGTAAAGCAGCAGAGGAGAAGATAGCAGCATCAGGAGGAAAGGTAGAGGTGATTTAAGGTGTTCAATACTATTAGAAATGCATGGAAAATACCGGATCTCAGGAAAAAGATGGTATTCACCCTTTTAATGCTTGTAATATTCAGGTTAGGAAGCTTTATCCCTGTGCCCGGAATGAATAGAGAAGCTCTTGCCAGCTTGATTGAGTCAGGCGGATTGCTAGGTTTCTTTGATGTGATTTCTGGTGGAGCATTCAAGAATTTTGCAATATTTGCGATGAACATAACACCATATATCAATGCCTCTATTATAATGCAGCTTTTAACTATCGCTATACCAAGCCTTGAAGCCCTCGCAAAAGAGGGAGAAGAAGGAAGAAAAAAAATAGCACAATACACAAGATACGGAACAGTTGTATTGGCGTTAATACAAGCGACAGCCCTAAGCATTGGCTTGAAAGGGTATCTGCTTAAGACAGACTTTATATCTGTAAGCTTAGTTGCTTTGTCACTCACTGCTGGAACAGCTTTCCTCATGTGGTTGGGAGAACTTATAACAGAAAAGGGAGTAGGTAATGGTATATCCCTTATTATATTTGCAGGTATTGTATCCAGGATTCCCGTTGGAGCAAACCAAATATTTCAGCTATACAAGGCTAAAACAGCTTCAATCTTCGAACTCATTGGCTTTTTGATTCTAGCTGTTATAATCATTATGGGAGTTGTTTTAATTCAGGAAGGTCAAAGAAGGATACCTGTACAGTATGCAAAAAGAGTTGTTGGAAGAAAAATGTATGGTGGGCAGAGCTCACATATTCCACTTAAAGTAAATCAGGCAGGTGTAATACCGGTAATATTTGCAATGTCAATAATAGAATTCCCAAAACAAATTGTGGGTTTTTTCCCAGGCAGTGGTGCTTATAATTTCTTTACTAAATACTTTGCTTGGGGAACTTGGATTCATGGAATACTATATGCATTGCTCATCATTGGTTTCACTTACTTCTATACCGCAGTTACTTTCAACCCAGTCGAAGTTTCTAACAATATAAAGAAATATGGTGGTTTCATTCCCGGAATAAGACCGGGAAGACCAACTGCAGATTTCATACAAAGATCACTGTCTAGAATCACATTGGTAGGTGCCTCCTTCTTAGCTTTAATAGCTATATTGCCTATATTCATAATGGCATTTACCAACATAAAGATCTTCTTTGGAAGTACATCCTTGCTTATAGTTGTTAGTGTCGCCATGGAAACTGTTAAACAAATTGAAGCACAAATGATAATGAGAAATTATCAAGGTTTCTTAAAGTAATTTGTGGATTGGAGATGTATGTAAATGAGAGTTGTATTATTAGGACCTCCTGGGGCCGGTAAAGGAACACAGGCTGTAAGATTGGTAGGAAGATACAATATACCCCATATATCTACAGGCGACATATTCAGAAAGAACTTGAAGGAAAAAACCGAATTAGGTTTAAAGGCAAAAGAGTATATGGATAAAGGTCTTTTGGTTCCCGATGCACTGGTGGTGGACATAGTCAAAGCAAGACTTGTCGAGGATGACTGTGCTAAAGGTTTTCTTTTAGATGGTTTTCCTAGAACAGTTGATCAGGCAGATGCTTTGGAAACTGAACTTGATAAGCTTGGCATAAAGCTAGATGCCGTCATCAATATTGAAGTTGAAGATGACATACTAATAGGCAGGCTCACAGGAAGACTTGTATGTAGAAAATGTGGAGCAACCTACCACGCCACATTCAACAAACCGAAGGTTGATGCTGTTTGTGATTTATGTGGCGGTGAGATTTACACCAGAGATGATGATAAAGAAGAGACTGTGAAGAACAGACTCCTTGTATACAAAGATCAGACTCAACCTCTTATAGACTATTATACAAAAAAAGACATGTTAAAAACCATAAATGGTGAAACAGATACCGATACGGTATTTGTAAAGATATGTAAAGCTTTGGAGTAGATGCTATGTATATTAAGTCGGATAGAGAAATTGAGATTATGAGATCAGCAGGCAGAATAGTTGCCGAAGCTCTTGAAAAGATGAAAGAGGTAATCCAACCTGGAATTACTACTAGAGAGATAGATCAACTAGCTGAAGAATATATCAGAAAAAGCGGAGGAGTACCAGCTTTTCTTGGATACAATGGTTATCCTGCCAGCATATGTGCTTCAGTGAATGAAGAAGTAGTGCATGGAATACCGGGCCCGAGGGTTTTAGCCCATGGAGATATTATTGGAATAGACGTTGGAGCATTTTATAAGGGCTACTGCGGTGATGCTGCAAGAACCTTTGAAGTTGGAAATTGTTCAGAAAAGACTAAGAGGCTCTTAAGAGTTGCAGAAGAGAGTTTTTTCGCAGGAATTGAATATGCACAAGAAGGCAATCGACTTTTTGACATATCTCACGCAATACAAGTGCATGTTGAATCCAATGGATACTCAGTGGTAAGATCTCTTGTTGGCCATGGAATCGGCAAAAATATGCATGAAGATCCTCAAGTGCCCAATTACGGCCTGCCCAAGAGAGGGCCTAGACTAACGGCTGGATTGACATTGGCTATTGAACCCATGATAAACGAAGGGAAATTTCATGTGAGAACTCTTTCCGATGGATGGACAGTAGTCACATCTGATGGAAGTCTTTCAGCACATTATGAAAACACAATAGTTATAACTGCCAATGGACCTGAGATATTGACAAAGCTATAGTTGAGGTGATTAGATTGCAAAACATGCAGATAGGGTCTATAGTCTATTCAACCGCTGGAAGAGATGAAGGAAGAAAATTCATCGTTCTTAGTATAATAGACGACAACTATGTCTATATTTCAGATGGGGACTTGAGAAAGGTGAGTAAACCTAAGAAAAAAAAGTTTAAACACCTAAAATCAACCGGTATTGTAGCCGATACAATAAAGGAAAAGCTACTTTCTAATATAAAAGTTGAAGATTTCGAAATAAGGAAATATATAGCTCTATTGAGTAAAAAGGAACAGGAGGTCTGATTACCTTATGTCTAAACAAGATGTAATAGAAGTTGAAGGCAGAGTTGTGGAGTCATTACCAAATGCTAACTTTTTAGTAGAACTAGAAAATAAGCATCAAATACTGGCTCATATATCAGGAAAGTTAAGAATGAATTTCATTAGGATATTACCCGGAGATAAAGTAACAGTTGAACTATCGCCCTATGATCTGACTAGGGGCAGAATCACATGGCGCGGTAAATGATCGAGGAGGGTTTAAAATGAAGGTTAGACCATCGGTAAAACCTATTTGCGAAAAGTGTAAAATAATCAAAAGAAAAGGCAGAGTCATGATAATCTGCGAAAACCCCAAGCATAAACAAAAACAGGGTTAAAATCTTTCTGGGGGAGCGGCTGCGTCATATAGATGCCCTCAGCAGATTTTCATATATTAGATTTAACATACAGTTGGAGGTGTAAAGATTAATGGCAAGAATCGCTGGTGTTGACTTACCTAGAGAAAAGAGAGTAGAAATAGGCCTCACTTATATATATGGAATTGGTAGAAAAACATCAAATAAGGTTTTAGCTGAAGCAGGTGTTAACCCTGATACAAGGGTTAAAGACCTTACAGAAGCTGAAGTGGGAAAGCTTAGAGAGGCAATAGACAAAAACCATAAAGTTGAAGGCGACTTAAAAAGAGAAGTTTCATTAAACATAAAAAGACTTACTGAAATCGGTTGCTTCAGAGGCATTCGTCATAGAAGAGGACTTCCTGTAAGAGGTCAAAGAACAAAGACGAATGCTAGAACAAGAAAAGGTCCAAAGAGGACAGTTGGTGTAAGAAGAAAGAAGTAATTAAGATTTCCTAAGAAAAGGAGGTATAATTGAATGGTTGCTAAGCCAAAGGCAAAAAGGACAAGGAAAAGAAGAGAAAGAAAAAATGTTGAAAAGGGAGCAGCCCATATTCAATCAACATTTAATAATACAATAGTTACCTTAACTGACGCAACAGGAAATGCCCTTTCATGGTCCAGTGCAGGATCTCTAGGGTTTAGGGGCTCCAAAAAGAGCACACCTTTTGCTGCTCAGATGGCTGCGGAAGTAGCGGCTAAAGGAGCTATGGAACATGGATTGAAATCAATTGAAGTTTACGTTAAGGGACCAGGATCAGGCAGAGAAGCTGCTATTAGGTCATTACAAGCCGCAGGGCTTGAAGTGAGTATGATAAAGGACGTAACTCCCATACCACATAATGGCTGCAGACCACCAAAACGTAGAAGAGTATAATAAACAGGAGGTGTGATGATTGGCTAGATATACCGGTGCAGTATGTAGATTATGCAGAAGAGAAGGCATGAAGCTTTATCTAAAAGGTGATAGATGCTATACTGATAAATGTGCTATAACCAGGAGAAATTATGCTCCCGGTCAGCATGGACAAAGCAGAAAAAAGGTATCCAACTATGGTATTCAATTAAGAGAAAAGCAAAAAGTAAGAAGAGTATATGGAGTTTTGGAAAAACAGTTCAGATTGTATTTCGAAAAAGCTGAAAGAATGAAAGGGGTAACTGGTGAGAACCTCTTAAGATTTCTTGAACAAAGGCTTGATAATGTAGTATTCAGAATGGGGTTCGGTGATTCAAGAAGCGAAGCAAGACAACTTGTAACACACGGACATTTTACTGTTAATGGAAAGAAAGTAGACATTCCATCTTATCAAGTAGATTTGAATGATTTGGTAGCTGTTAAGGCTACTAGTAAAAATTCAGATAAGTTTAAAGAGCTTGCAGAAGCGGCAGCAGCAAAAACAGCTCCTCAATGGTTATCCGTTAATGCGGAGATGATGGAAGCAAGGGTAATATCACTTCCTGTAAGAGAAGATATAGATATGCCTATAGAAGAGCATCTAATTGTTGAGTTGTACTCTAAGTAATAGAAATAGAATCAGTTACCCTCGTAAAAATATAAGTATGGTAATATAAGGAGGGTTTTAATAGGATGATAGAGATAGAAAAGCCAAAAATCGAGTGTGTAGAACTGTCAGAAGACTCAAAGTACGGTAAATTTGTGGTGGAGCCTTTAGAAAGAGGAAATGGAACTACTCTTGGTAATTCCTTGAGAAGGATACTTCTTTCTTCTCTCCCAGGTGCCGCAGTTACTCAAGTAAAGATCGATACTGTGCTGCATGAGTTTTCCACAATTCCTGGTGTCTCAGAGGATGTTATAGAAATAATTCTTAACATCAAAAACCTTGCAATAAAAATGCATGGGGAAAACAACAAAGTCATCAAGATTGATGCCCAAGGCGAAGGCGTAGTCACAGCTGCAGATATTATTGCCGATCCTGACGTAGAGATAATAAATCCAGAGCTGTATATAGCTACTTTAGGTGAAGGCAGCAGATTATACATGGAAATGTCCATTGAAAAGGGAAGAGGCTATGTTACAGCTGAGAGAAACAAGCAGCCTAACCAGCTTATTGGTATGATACCCATAGATTCTATTTTTACCCCAGTTACAAAGGTAAATTATAGCGTAGAAAATACCCGTGTTGGTAATAGAACGGATTACGACAAGCTTACCCTTGAGATTTGGACTAATGGGGCAATAAACCCAGATGAGGCAGCTAGCTTAGGGGCTAGAATATTGAGTGAGCATTTAAATCTATTCATAACTCTTACAGATCATGTAGGGGATGTTGAAATAATGGTGGAAAAGGAAGAAGACAAACGGGATAAGGTATTGGAAATGACCATTGAAGAATTAGACCTTTCCGTCAGATCTTTCAACTGCTTAAAGCGAGCGAGCATTAACACTGTAGAGGAGCTTACTCAAAAAACTGAAGAAGATATGATGAAGGTCAGGAATTTGGGCAAGAAATCCCTAGAAGAAGTCCAGCAAAAACTTGAGGCACTTGGTTTAAGCCTAAAACAAAGTGACGATTAAGCGATAAGGAGGTATAGTCATGGCAGGATACAGGAAGCTGGGACGCCCTAGCGATCAAAGAAAGGCGATGCTCAGAAATCTTGTTACCGCACTCTTAGAGCATGATAAAATCATGACGACAGGTACAAGAGCTAAAGAAACTCAGAGCATAGCAGAAAAAATGATCACCCTTGGCAAAAGGGGAGATCTTCACGCCAGGCGTCAAGCATTATCATATATAACTAAAGAAGATGTAGTTAAGAAACTGTTTGATGAAATTGCACCAAAGTATAAAGAAAAGAATGGTGGATGCACCAGAATACTCAAGGTAGGTCCCAGACGTGGGGATGGTGTTGAAGTAGTATTATTGGAACTAGTTTAAATACATTGAAGCTGGGGGATTAAGTCTATGCTTAGTCCCATGTTTTTTAACATAAGGTTTTAGAGTTAAGGAGCTAGAGTACACTATTCTAGCTCGACTCATAAACCTTTAATAATTAAAGAGGGTATCATAAAAATGATAAAGACTGAAAATGTAACATATAAATATTCAAACCAAGAAGGCAATGATTTTTTTGCTTTAAAGGATATCAACATTGAGGTAAAAGAGGGAGAATTTGTTGCCATTTTAGGGCATAATGGCTCTGGTAAGTCCACATTTGCAAAGCATTTGAATGCTTTGCTATTACCCTATGGAGGAACCGTTTACATAAGCAATATGGACACTAAAGATGAAAAAAACCTATGGAATATAAGGCAAAATGCGGGAATGGTATTTCAAAACCCGGATAATCAAATTGTTGCTACAATAGTAGAAGAGGATGTAGCCTTTGGTCCTGAAAATTTAGGAGTGATACCTAGAGATATAAGAAGAAGAGTAGATGAAGCTCTTCTCACTGTTGGGATGTTTGAATATAGAAAGCACAGTCCTCATCTTCTTTCGGGCGGACAAAAACAAAGAATTGCCATAGCAGGCATACTTGCAATGAAACCGCGATGCATCATATTAGATGAACCCACTGCAATGCTAGATCCATCCGGTCGTAAAGAAGTTATTGAAACCATAAAAAAGTTGAACAAAGAAGAAAATATTACTATAGTTTTGATAACCCATTACATGGATGAAGCGGTAAACGCAGATAGGATATATGTAATGGAAGATGGACAGATTGCAATGAAAGGTACTCCCAAGGAAGTATTTTCAAAGGTTGAAGAAATCAAGGCTATAGGTCTTGATGTCCCTCAGGTTACCGAACTTGCTCAAATGCTCATCAATGAAGGAATCAACCTGCCCCCTGATATTCTGACTGTTGACGAAATGGTGGTGGAACTATGCCAATTAAAGTAGAAAATCTAGTTCATATTTATATGAGAGACACTGTGTTTCAGCACTTAGCCTTAGACGATGTATCTTTCACCATCGAAGACGGCGAATTCATCGGATTAATCGGACATACCGGCTCAGGAAAATCTACACTTATTCAACATCTTAACGGTTTGATTAAACCCACTTCAGGTAAAATATTTGTAGATGATGTTGATATCAATTCAAAAGAAATACCTCTTAAAATAATAAGGCAGAAAGTAGGCCTAGTATTTCAATATCCGGAGCATCAGCTTTTTGAAGAGAGCGTTTATAAAGATGTTGCCTTTGGACCCAGAAATCTAAAATTAAGCGAAGAGGAAGTAGAGAAAAGGGTTAAAGCTTCTCTGGATTTGGTTGGATTGAATTATGATGAAGTTAAGGATAAATCCCCCTTTGATCTCAGCGGCGGGCAAAAAAGAAGAGTAGCCATAGCCGGTGTACTAGCTATGAAGCCTAAGGTATTGATACTGGATGAGCCTACAGCAGGCTTAGACCCAAGAGGCAGAGACGAG
Source organism: Lutispora sp. (assembly GCA_028709965.1). Taxonomy (GTDB): domain Bacteria; phylum Bacillota; class Clostridia; order Lutisporales; family Lutisporaceae; genus Lutispora. Next base: position 26 of record JAQUTA010000044.1, on the reverse strand, counting down.
ATATTGGGCGAGATAAAAGAACTCCA
>JAQUTA010000043.1 GCA_028709965.1 Lutispora sp. | reverse complement strand
AGTTCTTCTGGGGTTCCGATACCAACTATAGTACCTCCTCTGTCCCCCCCATCTGGTCCCAGGTCAATAATATAATCAGCTCTTTTTATTACATCCAGGTTATGTTCTATGACGATTACTGTATTGCCCGCTTCAACCAATCGTTCCAGTATTACCAGCAGTTTATGAATATCTGCAGTATGAAGTCCTGTAGTGGGTTCATCAAGTATATATACTGTTTTGCCTGTGCTGCGTTTGGACAGCTCATAGGCAAGTTTGATTCTTTGGGCCTCGCCCCCAGACAGTTGTGTTGAAGGCTGTCCAAGCCTTATATATCCTAGACCTACGTCAAATAGGGTCTGGAGTTTTCTTTTTATCTTTGGAATGTTTTCGAAGAAGTTCAGTGCATCTTCTACAGTCATATCCAGTATTTCTGATATAGTTTTCCCCTTGTATTTTACTTCCAGTGTCTCTCTATTGTATCTCTTTCCCTTGCATACCTCACAGGGCACATATACATCAGGCAAGAATTGCATCTCAATCTTAATTATGCCATCGCCCTTACAAGCTTCACAACGACCACCTCTCACATTGAAGCTAAACCGTCCTATTTTGTATCCCCTCATTTTGGCCTCTGTGGTGGAAGAAAAAACATCTCTTATAAAGTCAAATACACCTGTATAGGTTGCCGGATTGGATCTAGGCGTTCTGCCTATTGGAGATTGATCTATGTCAATAATTTTATCAATATTTTCAAAACCAAGGATTTCATCATGCTCTCCAGGTCTCAATCTTGAGCCATATATATTGTGAGCTAAGCTCTTGTAGAGTATCTCATTAATAAGGGTGCTCTTGCCTGAGCCGGATACACCTGTTACACAATTGAAGACACCCATAGGAATCCGTACATTCAGATCTTTCAGATTATTTTCTCTTGCTCCCTTTATGGTAATCCAGTTGCCATTGGGCTTTTTCCTTTTTTCCGGTACAGAAATATATCTTTTGCCGCTGAGATATTGGCCTGTTATAGATCTTTCACAAGCCATGATATCGTCCAGGCTGCCCTCGACCACCACTTCACCGCCATGAGCGCCTGCACCGGGACCAATATCTATTATATGATCTGCTGCATACATGGTATCTTCATCATGCTCTACCACTAAAAGGGTATTGCCTAAATCCGTAAGATTTCTTAAGGTTTTAAGCAATTTACCGTTATCCTTTTGATGAAGCCCTATGCTGGGTTCATCCAGTATATATAAAACCCCTACTAAACTTGAGCCTATCTGTGTAGCTAATCTAATTCTCTGAGATTCACCACCGGATAGAGTTCCTGCTGCCCTGGACAAGGTAAGGTAATCTAAGCCCACATTTATAAGAAAGCCAAGTCGTGCATTTATCTCTTTCAATACTTGCTTTGATATAAGCTCTTTCTTTGGAGTAAGCTCTAGCTTATTCATAAAGTCCAGAATCTGATGAATAGGCATACTGCAGAGCTTCGCAATGGAAATACCCCCAACATATACTGAGAGGCTTTCCTTCTTCAATCTATCTCCTTTGCATAAAGAGCAGGGAGTGGTTGACATATAGCCTTCTATATCAGATCTCATAAAATCCGACTTAGTTTCTCTATATCTTCTCTCCAGATTATTTATAACTCCTTCAAGAGACATCATGGCTTCTCCTCTACCAAACTCTCTTTCATACTTTACTTTAAATTTTTCCCCATTATTCCCATACAATAGCAGATTTATTACTTCATCACCAAGCTCTTCAATAGGTACATCCATGCTAAAGCCATAATGCTTTGAGGCTGCTTCCACAATGTTGTAATACCAGGAGTCTCCGTTTATATTTCTCCAGGGCTCAATACCCCCCTCTGCTATGCTTTTCTTCCTATTGGGAATTACCAAACTAGGATCTATCTTTCGCAGCTCTCCTAAACCGTCACAGCTGGGACATTTTCCAAAGGGGCTGTTGAAGGAAAACATCCTAGGAGAAAGCTCTTCAATAGCTATATCGCAATCAGCACAGGCATAGTTTTGGCTGAAAAGTTTTTCTTCTACCCCCATTATATCTACCAATGCCAAACCCCCAGAAAGTTTGAGCACTGTTTCCAAGGAATCCGTAAGCCTTTTTTCTATGCCTTCCTTGACAACTATTCTATCTATCACTACTTCAATGGAATGCTTCTTGTTTTTTTCCAGCTTTATTTCATCATTGATATCTAATACTTCCCCGTCAATTCTTATCCTAACGAAGCCTGATTTCTTCATCTCAGCAATAAGCTTTTGATGCTCGCCCTTCTTACCCCTCACTATAGGAGCAAGAATCTGCAGCTTTGTTCCGCTATCTAATGCAGATAGGTAGTCCACCATTTGATCAATGGTCTGTTGGGTAATTTCCTTCCCGCATTTAGGGCAATGTGGTGTGCCAATTCGTGCATATAGTAGTCTAAGATAGTCGTATATCTCAGTGACTGTTCCCACTGTTGATCTGGGATTCTTGCTGGTGGTTTTCTGGTCTATGGATATAGCAGGAGATAGACCTTCTATATAATCCAAGTCCGGCTTCTCCATTTGACCTAAAAATTGGCGCGCATAGGCAGATAGGGATTCCACATATCTTCTTTGACCTTCTGCATAAATGGTATCAAAGGCTAGGGAAGATTTTCCCGAGCCTGACAATCCCGTTATTACCACAAATTTATCTCTTGGTATGTCAATATCTATATTTTTTAAATTATGCTCTCTGGCGCCTTTAATTACAATTTTATCTTTTGACATTTTTTACACCTCTATATTTTATCCTTTAGCTCTTTTATTCTATCTCTAAGTTCTGCAGCTTTTTCAAACTGAAGATTCTTGGCACAGTCTTTCATTTCCTGCTCCAAAGCTTCTATTATACTTTTTATTTCTTCAATATTCGCTTTTCCTTTAGAAGTTTTTATATTATATTTTTCTACTTCTTCACCTGTTTTTGTGGCCTCTATAAGATCCCTAACTGCTTTATAAATAGTTTTAGGGGTAATGTCATGTTCTATATTATAATCTGTTTGTATTTTTCTTCTTCTGTTCGTTTCGCTTATAGCTTTTCTCATGGATTCGGTCATGGAGTCTGCATACATTATAACCTTGCCGTCAACATTTCTGGCTGCTCTTCCCACAGTCTGTATCAAGGAGGTTTCTGATCTTAAAAAGCCCTCCTTGTCTGCATCCAAAATGGCTACCAAGGATACCTCCGGCAAATCCAAGCCTTCCCTGAGAAGATTTATTCCGACTAATACATCAAATTCACCAAGCCTTAGGTCTCTGATTATCTCCATTCTCTCCATAGTATCAACATCGGAGTGAAGATACCTCACCTTTATGTCCAATTCCTTAAAATAGGAGGTAAGGTCTTCCGCCATCTTCTTTGTCAGTGTGGTGACCAGAACTCTCTGATTTTTATCAGTCCTTAGTTTTATCTCTCCAATGAGATCATCTATCTGCCCCTTGACAGGTTTTATTTCTATCTCGGGGTCAATAAGGCCTGTCGGTCTGATAAGCTGCTCCACTATCCTGCTGCTTTTGCTCATTTCATATGCTGCTGGAGTGGCACTGACAAATATAACCTGATTCATTTTGGCTTCAAACTCGGCAAAATTAAGAGGCCTATTATCAAAAGCAGAAGGAAGCCTGAATCCATAATCTATTAAGGTCTCTTTTCTAGATCTATCTCCAAAATACATACCCCGAACTTGAGGAATACTCACATGCGACTCATCTATTATCATCAAATAATCCTTGGGGAAAAAGTCCAATAAAGTGTAAGGAGCGCTCCCAGATATCCTCCCGCTTATATGCCTTGAATAGTTCTCAATACCAGAACAATATCCTAATTCCTCCATCATTTCAATGTCAAAATTTGTCCTCTGTAGAAGTCTTTGGGCCTCAAGCAGCTTCTCTTGCTCCTTCAGTTCCTTTACCCTTACCTTTAATTCTTCTTCAATAGTTTCTATAGCCCTTTTCAACTTTTCATAGCTTGTAGCATAGTGAGAAGCAGGATATATAAAAACATGCTGCCTTTCTCCTATGACATTACCCGTTAGAGGGTCAAACTCCAGTATTCTATCTATTTCATCTCCAAAGAAGTCTACTCTTATGGCTTTATCTGAGGAAGCAGCAGGAAATATCTCCACCACATCTCCTCTTACCCTAAAGGTGCCTCTTATAAAATTTATATCATTTCTATCATACTGTATATCCACCAGTTTTCTTATAATTTCATCCCGATCCTTAATCATTCCTTTTCTTAATGATAATATTAGATCTCTGTAATCTTCAGGGTCTCCGAGGCCATATATGCAAGACACTGATGCAACAATTATTACGTCTTTTCTTTCGAAAAGAGCGGCGGTGGCTGAGTGTCTCAATTTATCTATTTCTTCATTTATTTGAGAATCCTTCTCTATATATGTATCAGTATGGGCTACATAAGCCTCAGGTTGATAATAGTCATAATAGCTAACAAAGTATTCTACACAATTGTCAGGAAAAAACTCCTTAAACTCACTGCATAGCTGAGCAGCCAGGGTTTTATTATGTGCTAATACTAAAGTAGGTTTTTGAACCTTCTCAATAACATTTGCCATTGTAAAGGTCTTGCCTGAACCCGTAACCCCCCTTAGGGTAAAAAACTTTTCCCCTTTATTTATGCCATCGACCAATTGAGAGATAGCCTGCGGCTGATCTCCCGTAGGCTTAAATTCTGAAACTATTTTGAAACTATCCATGGAAAGCCCTCCATTCTAGAACAAGTGTTCGTAAAAATTATATAACTTTGGTACTGCTCTGTCAACTATTGAATAATGCTTATATATGCAATGAATATCGCATAAATAGAAATATATTTGCATAAAATCAAATTTTGTTGTAATATTATAAAGTATTTATGATATAATATAAATAAATTAAATTTTATTTTGAATGAGAGGTATTATAATGAACAGAAATTTTGATTATAATTTTAAGCAAACAAAAAATAATAACGATAAGTACTATGAAATTTATAGATACTTTGAAAGCATAAGCAATAGAGAGCATTCAGCTTTTCAAGAGCTTTTAGATTACACTTTGAAAAACAAAACAAATTTGAAGAAGAAAAATAAAAAGGCTTAAGCCTTTTTATTTTTATCTCTCCATAAACCTTTAAGGTGTTTCACCAGCTTTGATGTCTTATTAATCTCTAGGTACAGCTCAGGGCTTCTTGGTACAATCAATGCCCCAAGACTTGAGATTCCTCTCTCATAGTTTTTATATTCCAAAGTTTTCTTTTCTCCATAAGAATTAACAATGTCAAGCCAAATATATGTGGGATAATTTTTTAAAAAGTCCGACAGATCTTCTTCCTTATCAATCCTTACATTATTTATTGCAACAATAGTATCTCCCGGTTCAAGATTCATTTTCACTCCGGGGAAGCCCTTGTGACAAAATAGCACTTTCACTCCTCTTTCAGGAGCCTCAAATAAAGCTTTGCCATCTTCCTCTTCTTTTTGACCATATATTATCAAAAGCTCATGGCCTACAGGAGCAAACACTGCAGCTGCATAAGCAAATAGATGAATCTTGGAGGCTATAGCTGCCAGAGCAATCAATATTACGCTGTAGACAGCCAATCTCCAAGCAGAGTCTTTGCACCTCTTTGCCGGAGTCTTGGTAATAGCCACGTCCCCATAACCCAGTATCACAGGTATTGGTTGCAAGATATACATAAAGTTTTCCATGTTTATATCCAATCCCGGCTGCCTTATGATAGGCCACCAATCAGGCATAGAAATGGACTCTCCAACTCCACCAGCCACTATGGCAGCAAATAATATCAACATAGGAAGGGGCCATATCCTATTCATTATATATCCCCCCACCGCATTACCATCCTTGCGTTTCAAAAATACAGGGACTGCATTAGAATATCCATCTACCCATATCAGCAAGCTCTCGATTAGATGAAGAATTCCCACCAAAGCAATGATGCCTATTGGATTAATTTTGGGAAAACCAAAAATCAGATTTGTTAGTGCTACTATGCCGCCTGCATAGGAAAAACATAGATACCTCACATTTATTAAGGACAGCAGCAAAGCAATAATCCAGATATACAATATCCCTGAATTGAAGTTGCTCGACTCAAGTGAAGTATACTGCTCTATTGTAATTCCTAAGAATACGGATAAGCTGCTGCCGATTACTCCTCCTAACAAGCCTATTAATATTGAGTTTTTAATTTTTTCCCAAAGAGGTATTCTATACCCAAGCATCCTCTCCTCAATATCTGAGCCTTTACCATACATATAGTAAGTAATGCCTATTACAATCCAAAACAAAGGATTTACGAGAAGGGAGCCTATAGATACGAGCACCATCTGAGATATTTTAACGAAAGTTAACATTTAACACCTCAACTACTTTATTAGCTTTTGTATTTCCTCTATAGCTCTATCAAGCTGAACATCCTTTACCTCTTCCGGATTTTGGCCTTCCTTGACCTCTAAAGCTTCAATTAGGATATCAGGCTCAATTCCAATCTTATTTATGCTTATTCCATTTGGAGTATAATATTTTTGTATGGTAAGCTTGAAGCCGCTTCCATCCCCCAGTTTTTCCACTGACTGAACCAAACCCTTTCCAAAGGTTTTGGTCCCAATTAGAAGCCCTGCTTTTCTATCCTTAACAGCACCGGAGACAATTTCAGAAGCACTGGCGCTTCCACCATCAACCAAAATCACAAAGGGAACGTTTATCTTACCATCTTTTGAATGAGTCACTACTTGGTTTTTATCTTTGTCCTCGGTATAGAAAATTATTCCTTTATCCAGCAGCTCATCAGCCACCTCTACGCATTGAGTAACAAATCCTCCCGGGTTCTGTCTCAAATCAAGGATTAAACCTTTGGCATTTTGCTTTTCAACATCTGTCAACGCCTTTTTGAATTCTTTGCCTGTATCCTGGTCAAACATGCTTATGCGTATGTAACCGATACCATTCTCCAGCATGCTGCCCTTTACGGTTTTTAATATAATATCTTCTCTCTTTATTTCTATTACCAAAGGCTCCGCTCTATTTTCTCTTGATATTGTTAAAACTACCTTGGTTCCCTTTTTACCCTTCATTAGTGTGGTAGCTTTGTCAAGACCTATTCCCGTGACTTCCTTATCATCAACCTTAATTATCTTGTCTCCTGTTTTGAGCCCCGCTTTTTCTCCAGGAGTATCTTCAATAGGAGCAACCACTGTAACATAGCCATCTTTTTCGGTAACAATAACCCCTATACCCCCATAGGTTCCGGAAGTCGATTCATTGAAATCCTTGAATTCCTTTTCATCCATATAGACAGAGTAAGGATCCTCCAAGGCTTGAAACATTCCTTTTGCAGCACCTTCCATAAGCTCCCCTGAACCTACAGGTTCTAGATAGTATTTATCAATATACTTCTTAAGTGTCAATAATTTTTTGCTCTCTTTTACTATTTCATAATCATTCTTAGAAATGATCACTTTATCTCCAAGTCTTAGTGACAAAAAGTTGGTAAAAGTAAATGTCAGTACTGCAGTTACTGCAACAGCCACAATCAAAGATAAAATGAATTGTCTCTTCTTTACCATAAATCCACCTCGCAACATTTTTGGGTCATAGCATCCGCTTTAGCTCCAATATTATTCTATTATGTAATTATATCATTAATACTATTTACGTGTTTTAAATTTTAATACTTTAGGGTTTATTCTTTATTCCTGCATCTGCTGCACAAGCCATATATCTCAAATTTATGCTCTGTGGGTTGAAAATCAATTTCCTCCAATTTGTCCCTTTCATCCATATCCATAAAGGGGCAAATATCTATTTCCTTAACCTCTCCACATTTATTGCAAATGACGTGATGGTGATGCTTTTCTCCCGTAAGCTCAAAATGATTATAACCATTGCTTAGATTAAGCTTTCTCACTATACCTAATCTAACTAATAATTCTAGGTTTCTATATATTGTTGAAAAATTTATGCCTGAATTTTTATCGTTCACAAGAGAATATATCTCATTCGCAGTATGAGGGCCGTTGCTGTTTCCAAGTACATCAATAATTACTTTTCTTTGCTGAGTAAGCTTGTAACCCTTGTTTTTTAATATTTCTTCCAAAGAAAACTTATTTATCAAACATATCACCACCAAGTTATTATTTTTCTTTTTTAATTCCTTTTGTAAAAATTACTATCAATAAAATAAGGACAGAAAGCAATACAATGGTACCGCCGGGAGCAATATCTAAATAATAGGACAATATAAGCCCAAGCACAACAGATATTAGTGCAAAAACAACTGATAAAATCATTGTTTTAATAAATCCTGTCCCAGCCTGTATTGCAGCAGCAACAGGTATCACCAACATTGAAGATACCATGAATACCCCCACTATCCTCATTGAAACCACTACAGTAAGAGCTGTCAATATTGTCAGATATATATTCAAAAAGTCCACGGATATACCTGAAATCTGGGCTCCCTCTTCGTCAAAGGCTATATAAAACAGCTTTTTGTATAATACTATCACGGATAAAATAATTACCAAACTCAATGCGCTCATGATATATATATCCTGAGAATTGACTGCCGCAATACTCCCAAACAAATAGCCCATCAAATCTGTATTGAAACCTTTAGCTAGCCCAATCATTACTACTGCAAGACCAATCCCCGTAGAAAGTATTATTGAGTTTGATATCTCTTCATATTTTGAAAAGGTTTTTCTTAGCTTTTCAATAGCAATTGCTCCGGTTACTGAAAAAGCTAAGGCCCCCCAAAAAGGGTAAAAACCCCAAAGCATTCCTGCAGCAATACCGGCCAAGGAAGCATGGGACAATGTATCTCCTATCATGGATAGTCTTTTTAGCACTATAAAAATACCGATCAATGGGCATGTAACAGCTACCATGATTCCAGCTATAAATGCTCTTTGCATAAACTCATATTGTAATATTTCTATCATTTTTTGTCCCCACCCTCGGTTTTACGAATATTATCTATTATACCGCCTTCATTCAATTGTATAACTCTGCTAACCATAGATTTTATATCTGTATAATCATGAGTTACCATAACGATTGTTATTCCATCCTCTTTGTTCAACTTATTAAGCAAATTATAAAAATCCTCTTCTGTTTCATTGTCTATTCCTGTTGTAGGTTCATCAAGGAAAAGCAATTTGGGCCCACTTACCAGAGCTTTAGCAATAAAAATTCTCTGTTGCTGACCTGCAGATAATCTGCCGATAAGCCTTTTCCTATAGCTTTCCATCCCTACCTGCTCAAGTGATTTATATATCAAGCTTTCTCGTTCTTGTTTGCTAAGCTTCTTATTTTGTTTTTTTGCATATAGAGGTGCACTGACCACTTCTTCTACTGTAGCCGGAAATCCAATATTCAGAGTAAGTATCCTCTGAGGTACATAACCAATCTTCTCCCATGCTTCGAATTTATCCAAAACTTTTCCGAACAACCAAACCTTGCCGCTATCCGGCTTTAGAAGTCCTAGACAAATTTTAAGCAATGTACTCTTCCCGGCTCCATTTGAACCTACTACAGCAGCAAAGTCTCCATGCTTCACTATAAAACTGCAATCTTTTAATACTTTGCATCCATCATAGGAAAAAGATATCTCTTCTCCTCTCAATACTATATCATCCATTTACTCAACTCACTTTTCACCAAATATATGTCTTTGCAAGTTATTTGCAATATCATTTTATATTATTCCCCATATTTATGCAAACAAATTAAAAAATAAAGCTGTGACTATGCACAGCTTTAACTTTATTTTTTCTTTGTTATGTATGGCAAGGGATCCGTATGAGCTCCGTTTATCCTTACCTCAAAGTGAAGATGGGGGCCGGTGGATAAGCCGGTACTTCCTGCTTTAGCTATTGTTTCTCCTCTTGCAACAGTATCTCCCTCTTTAACCAAGAGCTTTGAATTGTGAGCATACAATGTAGAGGTTTTTCCTCCGTGGTCAATAATTATTGCATTGCCATAGCCTCCATAGGGGCCAGAGAATAATACTTTGCCGCTATTGGCAGCAACAATATCTTTTCCCATAGGTACTTTTATGTCTATTCCTGTGTGAAGCTTCTTCTTCTTTAATATTGGATGGTTTCTATAGCCATAATAAGAACTAATGGAAGTATATCCCGGTGAAGGCCAGGCCATCTCTCCTCCTACATAATCCTTTGAAGACTGGGCTGCCAGTATCTTCTTGGTTAACTGAGCAGACTCTTCCAATAGCTTGTCCTCTAATCTTTCAAGTTCCTTTAAGTCCTTATATACTTCTTTTAAAACTACTTCTTTATTTTTCTTAGCAGACTCCACCTCATCCTTCTTGCTGCTGATATCAATTTTGAGCGCTTCCTTTTGATGCTGTTCATTCTCGAGCTGCTGCTTCTTTTCATCAACAGTGTCTCTATAGGTTTTCATTTCCTTTAATAAATTCACATCATAATTTATTATTTTTCTCAATAAATCCATTCTGGATATGAAATCACCAAAGCTGCTGGAATTAAGCAAAACCGCCAAATAACCTGTATTGCCGTTTTGGTACATTACTCTTACTCTCTTATTCAGTAAATTTTTCTGTCCATCGGCACTTTCGCATGCCCTATCCAACTCTCTCTGAGTTATGGCTATCTTTCCTTCTAAATCAGAGAGCTGATTCTCCACGGCCTCCAGATTTTTCTCAGCTATTTCCAAATTTCTGTCCAGTTCATTTATCTGCTTGGATAGATTCTTGCTTTCTTTTTCCTTTTGAGCTTTTTGTTGCTTTGTAAGCTCAATCTTTTTATTCTTTTCGGCTAATTCCTTTTGGTACTTTGTTATATCACTGGGATTTTGCCCATAAACAGGCATAACCGAAAAAATAAAAATCAAAGCAAGAATAAAAATAACTATTTTGCGTATTTTCATTTGCAAATCCTCCTATTAAACCTTAAGAAATTTTCTTATAGAAATCATGCTTCCTAAAGAGCCAATTATTATCCCAATGACCAGTAATGCTACGATCAAGCTATATATAACTTCAGAAAATGGCATCAAAGATATTACCAAGAGCCCAAACATCTGCTGTTTTATATAATTGGCGATAAAATAATAACCAGCGCCTAATATAATAATGGAAGCTATGCATCCGATTAACCCCAATAGTATACCTTCAAAGAAAAAGGGTCCTCTGACAAACCAGTCTGTGGCTCCAATATATTTCATTATGCCTATTTCCCTGCGTCTGGCGAAAACAGTTAGCTTAATTGTATTGGATATTATGAAAATAGATATCAAAAACAATATCCCAACAATGACTAGGCTGCCTACACGAAGGATATAAGTAATATTTAGAAGCTTTTCAAGCTCTTCCTTTCCATATACTACCTTTTCAATATTGGACATGGCGCTTATCGCCAAGGTAGCTTTTGGAGCAAGTCTCGGATCTTCCAATGTCACAATAAAGGAATCTGACAATGGATTGTCCCCTTCCAAGCCTTCAAGAAGATAAGAGTTTTCTCCTAGTTCTTCATTAAACTTCTTTAAAGCTTCATCCTTCGAAAGAAAGACTGAATCCTTTACTCCTGCGATCTCCTTAATATCTTTGTTAATGTCGTTAATAATGTTTTCACTTAGGCCATCCATAAGATGTACTTTTATTTCTACTTGAGATTCCAGCTTTGTAGCCAAGTAATCTACATTTAATACCAATATCAAAAATATCCCAATGACAAGCAAAGCTGCCATGACAGAGCCTATTGAAGCCAAGCTCATCACCTTGTTTCTCCATATGCTTCTTGTTGATTGCTTGAAAAAATATTTAACTGTCCTTGCTTTCATATACCATACCCGCCTTTCTTGTCATCACGGGCTATAGTACATTCTTCAATAGCGATAACCCTTTTTTTCATAGCATCCACGATTTCTTTAGCATGGGTAGCCATAAGAATTGTTGTACCCCTATGGTTTATTTCACTAAGATTCCTCATAATCTCCCAAGAAGTATCTGGATCAAGATTACCCGTAGGCTCATCAGCTATAAGGATGGATGGACCATTTACCATTGCTCTGGCAAGAGAAACCCTCTGCTGCTCTCCTCCGGAAAGCTGACTCGGATATAGATTTGATTTTTTGCTAAGTCCAACTAAACTCAATACTATGGGGACTTGCCTTCTAATATCCTTAGCAGGTGCTTCAACAACCTCCATAGCAAAAGCTACATTTTCATATACAGTCTTCTCATGAAGCAGTCTGAAGTCTTGAAAGACAACACCTATGCTTCTCCTTAAGAAGGGTATATCTTTTCTTTTCATCCTAGTCACATCTTTATCATTTATTAAAATTGTGCCCTGATCTGCTTCCAACTCCTTTAGTAACAATTTTATTAGAGTTGACTTTCCGGCTCCACTAGGACCTACCAAAAAAACAAATTCGCCGTTATCTATCTTAATGTTAATATTGCTCAAAGCTCTGTGTCCATCAGAAAAAGTTTTGCTTACATTGACCAGTTCTATCAACAAATCACAACCTTTCGCGCGTCTTTTTATATCTTCTACAAAAATTCTTAAAATCCTTTATAAATTTTGATAAAAAGCCATAAAAATAAGCCCAGCGGAGTTGCTGGGCTTATTATACAGTCATATATGTATAATTATATATTATTTTAAAATTTCGGGATCCATCTGCTTCAACATTCTATATTCTGTTCGCCATCTCCTAAATGTGTAGCTGGATTAAATGATACCCCACTATAAACGCTTGTACATAAGGCACATCTTTTCTATAATAAAATATACCAGTTAATATCTTCCTATAAATTCTAATATGAGGCTTATCTGTGTATAACTAATAGAGTGCATTAAAAAACAGTTATATTCTCCGCTAATACTAGATAGAATTTACCAGAATTAATTGTAAAAGGTATTACATATCCGCCTGATTTGTTTTTTACATTACAAAAACCATTAAGAGACTGTGAATCCATCTGAAGTTCAATACCATTATTAGACATATTAATTAAAAAAATACCATTATGTAAATTCAAAAATTCACCTATAGATCCTTCAACCAATTCATCTCCTAGATTAAGCTGCTCTCCTGAAAAACGAGAAGCTATGTCCAATAAAACGTTATCGTCTAAGACTAAACCTGTAAATATATTAGGATAACCTTTTATTTGCTGATATACAAGATTTGATGCTTGCAACTCATCCAACTCAAAGCTTTCTTCTATACATACTGTTGTATCTATAAACCTTACTATATTTCTTATGAATAGGGAAATATAATCTACATATATTTCATTGGGAATTTCTAAGTATAGTTTTACTAAAGCATCTGTATTGCCTTGCTGAACAACCTTAAACTGTTCTTCTGATAAACTAAATTCTCTTTTATACTCAGACAAAGCCTTCTCAAATTGATTATAAGTTAAATACCCTTTATCAACCAAAACCTGTCCTAAAAGTAAATAATCCTGTTTTTGTGTGGCTAATAGTTCCTCCAATTGTTCTGAAGTCAGATAATTTAATTCTATTGCTATTTCACCAAATCTTTTATCCACTTTCATCTGCATATTATGTACTTCAGATATCTGATCTGCTGTCATATATCCCGAATTAACTGCCAACACTCCTATTTTTACACGTGCATTTTTCTGTTCATCCAAAGCTTCCTTCAATTGTGCTGGAGTTATCCAGGCCTTATTTAAAAGGTAATTACCAAATAATTGACCAAACATATTAATCTACCTCACTTTTAAATTAATTTGCTAAGCACCAATTCAATATTACTCTGAGACCATGGTTTCTGAATAAAATCCAATGCACCATTTTTTAATGCCTGCTTCAAATTACCAGATGTACCTACTGATGATGCCATAATAACCTTAGCGCTTGAATCATATTCTATAATCTCCTTCAATGCATCTAAACCTGTTTTAACTGGCATAACTATATCCATAAAAACTATATCAGGTTTATACTTAACGTATTTTTCAACAGCTTCTTCACCATTAACTGCTTCATAGACATTTGTGCAACCTATACTCTGTAAAGTTTTTTTAAATTGCATACGCAGCAAAGATGAATCATCACATATTAGAACACTTAATTCTTCATACATTTTAAACACACCTTTCATTCTTATTATATAATTTAATGTTACTTCAATTAGCTCGCATCAATTCTCTATATCTTCTATAAAATTTGAAAATATCCTCTTTTATAATAAAAAAATGCATTCCCTACTCTTGTTTGTCTTCATTAACTATAACTTCAACATTCTCAGTTTTCTGCCGGTCTTGAATATCCCTTCTCCTATCACCTTTTGTCAATATGAGTATTCCCAGGATTATCAAAAAAGCAGGAGCTATATATTTTCTATTCAAAATATATAGGCTATTGGTAAGGAATATCAGTCCGAGTCCTCCTAATATTGCAATAGGTATGAGCAAGGCTTTGTCTCGGCTGCCGAATAAATACAGCTCCAGCAAACCGATAGATATACCTATCAAAAATACTGGCCAAAGCTCAGCCATTATACCCCATCCGAAAATAACATTGGCATAAAAAAGCAATCCATAGGTGGTCAGGATACCGCCGGGCACCAATATGCCGGGGTTTTTATCCAAGCCTGTGAAAAATGAAAAATGCAAATAAACACCGGGTACCAAAAGAGCCAAGGGCCACACATAGCTCCAGGAAAAGTCCAAGTAGCCAAGATTTGAGAGCAAAAATAAAGTACCAATTATAATAAATAGGCCGCCAATAAATATATTGTGATTTTTTTTCATCAATAAAACCTCCATCAACTATTCATGTCATTAAATTGTACGCTATTCATTTTAAAAAGTCTGATAGTATTGCTCATATATTGTATAATATATATATAATGCGACATAGGTAAATGGGGAACGGGGAACACGGATTAACACTGATTTAGCACTGATTTACACAGAAACATTTTTTACAATGTTTTACTCCAACAGTGTGGATCTGTGAAAGATTCTGTGAAAATCTGTGTTTTACATGACTCTAGGCTGCTGTATAATATTCACTGGCAATCCTTACCCAGTAACTTTACCAGTGTGTCGCAATATTCTACAAATGTACATAGGATAAAAATAATGGTAGGGAGATGGTATATTTGAAAAACTTAACCAGAAAAGAGATATTGGCTTTGAGAGACTCCATGAGCCATGAAGATGTCGCTCAAAAAAGTGAGGAGATTAAAAACAAACTTATTTATACTTCCATGTATACAGAAGCAAACCATATATTTTCATTTTTGAGTTTTAATAAAGAAGTAAGAACTAAGCCTATTATCGATGATTGTTTCCAAAAAGGAAAACAAGTATATATTCCCCTATGCAATATGGAAATAAGAGAAATAATATTATGCCATATGGAAGGCTGGAACGAGTTGCGACCCAACAGAATGGGTATATTGGAACCTACCAAAGAATCAATAAAAATTGCTGATAGAAAGATATTGGATATGGCTATTGTACCCGGAGCAGTTTTTGATAGAAATGGGAATAGAATTGGCTATGGAGCCGGTTATTATGACAAGTTTTTCTCATCTTTGAAGAAAAATATAATAAAGATTGCCCTGTGCTATTCTTTTCAAGTTGTTGATCAGATAAACCCTGATGCCCATGATGTTCCCATGGATTACATAATAACGGAGAAGGAAATCATTAAGTGTGATGAATAAGGAACGGCACGGAGGCCGTTCCCTACATTCATTCCCCGTCAAATTCCTCAACCAATCTTGCATATTTTCCTATTTTATTCTGAACCAGGTGGTATAAGGTTCCTTCTGGGTAGATTCCATTTTCATCGGTTACTCCTGCAGCCATATCCGTGAGAATTTCTATGCCTTCTTCTATGGTGGCTACAGGATAAATATGAAATATGCCTTTCTCCACAGCTTCTATTATTTCGTCGTTGAGCATCAGGTTGACAACGTTTTGATGAGGTATCATAACTCCTTCATTTCCTGTAAATCCTCTATGCTTGCAGCTTTGGAAGAAGCCTTCAATCTTCTCATTAGCACCGCCTATTGGCTGAATCTCGCCTTTTTGGTTTACTGAACCTGTAACAGCAATATACTGTTTTATTGGCACCTCGGAAAGGCTGGATAGCAATGCATAAAGCTCTGTGGAAGAAGCACTGTCGCCCTCTATACCATCATATAGCTGCTCAAAGCATATGTGAGCAGATAGTGTAAGGGGAAACTCCTGCGCAAATCTTTCTCCAAGGTAGCCGGAGAGAATGAGCACTCCCTTATCATGTATGCTGCCGCTCATTTCCACTTCTCTCTCAATATTGGTGATGCCCTTATCACCTGCAAAGGTGGTAGCAGTTACTCTGCTGGGTTTCCCAAATGCATAATCCCCCATATCCATCACCGATAATCCATTGACCTGGCCTATCACACTATCCACCGTAGAAATAAGTATAACTCCCGTATCGATTAGCTCCTGAAGCTTTTCTTCCACCTTGCTTGACCTATATTTTTTTTGTTCTATTGCTTTCTTCACATGAGCATTCTTAACAATATCAGATGAGCCTATCCTTGCCCAGGCATCTGCTTCATATAGTATTTCTACAATATTGTTAAATCTTGTGGAAAGCTTATGCTTGTGATCTGCTAGCCTTCTGCTGTATTCAATTATTGTAGCTACTGCTGTGCAGTCAAAATGCATCAGGCCCTTTTCTCTGCAATGAGAGCTTATAAATCTAGAATATTTTTTTATATTATCAATGTTTGAAGTCATTTCCATATCAAAGTCTGCTTTTATCTTGAAAAGCTTTCTGAAATCATCATCGTAGCTAAAAAGCATCTGGTATATATAGCTGTTTCCCAATAGTATAACCTTTAGGTCAAGAGGCACAGGCTCCGGCTTGAGACCTCCTGAAACAAACTCTGTATTTGCAAAAACATTTTCTATAGCTATGCTGTTATTTTTTAATGCTCTTTTTAGTCCATCCCAACTTTCAGGGCTCTTTGCAATGTCTGACATATTGATTATCAAATATCCCCCATTAGCCGCATGGATTGAGCCTGGCTTTATTTTAGTAAAGTCAGTGGTAACAACCCCCATATTGCTTTCGTAATCAATTCTGCCTAGAAGATTATAATATTTTGGATGAGGCTCAAACACCACAGGTGCTCCCTTCGCCTCCCTATTATCTATTATCAGATTTACCTTATACTTCAGTGTAAAATCCTTGGCATTGATTTTCTCAAATAAATCTATCTCTTCATCTTTCTTCTTATCAGATTTTCTAAAATCTTCGATATTCTGAATTATATCCTTTTGAACAGCTTTAAGATAACTAACTACACTTTTAAATTCCGAGTACTTTTCCATAAGCTCGCGAACAGGATGCTCAACGGTTATAAAAGCAATTTTGCCTTCCATCTGCTCTATTTTATCTCTCGCGGATTTCTCCATATCTCTAACCTGTTTCAGAGATTCCATAAGCTTTTTTTGTATAATATATGATTTCTCTTCTATTTCTTTTCTTTTGGAGGTTTCCAAATTGATGAAATCTCCTTCTTCCATGGGTTTGCCATCAACCATGGGAATAGTAAGAAGCCCCTGTTCACTTCTTTTCAACATGAAACCGTGATCCTTAGCCTGATTATTAAAAACTTCCATGATACCAGAACTTTCATCTTGAAAAGCCTGAAG
>JAQUTA010000042.1 GCA_028709965.1 Lutispora sp. | reverse complement strand
GTTCTGACTGTAAATCCCCTGCATTTGGGCAGTCTGTTCTGTGTATGGATACGCCTCTTCCTTTTGTAATATAACCCAGTATTTCATCTCCAGGTACCGGATTACAGCATTTAGAGAACCTTACAAGGATATTTTCCACACCTCTTACCTTTATACCTGTGTTTATTCTTTTCTTTTCATTCTGAGTTGATTTCGCTATCTGCTTTTCTAACTGCTCTTCTTCTTTTATTTCAATTTTTTGATTCTTTCTTATTTCTTCCTTAAACTTTATCAATATCTGACTTAATGTAAGTCCGCCATATCCTAAGGAAGCATATAAATCTTCTATAGAGTGAAGTCCGAATTTTTTATATACGGGTTCCAACCATTCGTTTTTTATGGTTAACGATAGACTGGTGCCTAGCTTTTTAATTTCTTTATCAAGTATATCCTTGCCTTTTTGGATATTATCGTCTCTTTTTTCTTTTTTAAACCATTGCCGTATTTTATTCTTAGCTTGAGAACTTTTAACAATCTTAAGCCAATCTCTGCTTGGACCATTTGAGTTTGCAGATGTAATTATTTCTACAATATCTCCATTTTGAAGCTTATAATCAAGAGTAACAATTTTGCCGTTGATTTTTCCGCCAACGCATTTATTGCCAATAGCACTGTGAATTTTATAAGCAAAGTCAATAGGAGTAGAATCAACAGGTAAATCAATAACATCACCTTTCGGTGTGAATACATAAACTTCATCAATTACTAAGTCAATTTTAAGAGTTTCCATGAATTCCCTGGTATCTCTTACTTCGTTCTGCCACTCCAACATTTGTCTCAACCATTTTAATTTTTCATCAAATTCATTTTGAGAAGATCTGCCTTCCTTGTACTTCCAATGTGCAGCTATCCCATATTCAGAGGTCTTATGCATTTCCCAGGTTCTTATTTGAACTTCAAAGGGTTCCCCATCAGGTCCAATAACTGTAGTATGCAAAGATTGATACATATTGGGTTTGGGCATGGCTATATAGTCTTTGAATCTGCCGGGTATTGGTTTCCAAAGAGTGTGAACTATTCCTAATACTCCATAACAATCTTTTACAGTATCGACTATAACTCTTACAGCAGTAAGGTCAAAAATTTGTTCAAAAGCTTTGTTTTGATGATACATTTTTTTATAAATGCTGTAAAAGTTTTTAGGTCGCCCTTCTATTTGGGCAACTATACCCATTTCTTTATTTTTTTCTTTTAAGGTATTAATTACATAGTTAATATACTCTTCTCTTTCTTTTCTCTTTTTTGCTACCTTCTCTACTAGTTCATAATACCTATCCGGATCTATATATCTTAGCGCCAAATCTTCCATTTCCCATTTAATGGTATATATTCCAAGCCGATGTGCTATTGGTGCATATATTTCTATGGTTTCCTTAGCTTTCTCATATTGTTTTTCTTTAGCCATATATTTCAAGGTTCTCATATTATGAAGTCTATCTGCCAGTTTTATAAGTATCACTCTTATATCTTTAGCCATAGCAATAAACATTTTTCTCAGACTTTCTGCTTGCTGTTCTTCCTTTGTTCTATATTCAAGTTTGCCAAGTTTTGTAACTCCATCCACCAGCATAGCAACTTCTTCTCCAAATAATTCTTTTATATCGCTATAACTGTACTTTGTATCTTCAACTACATCATGAAGCATACCGGCGGCAATAGTTGCATTATCCAAACTTAAATCAGCCAATATTTCAGCTACTGCAGTTGGATGAATAATATAATCTTCGCCGGATATTCTTTTTTGTCCCTCATGAGCATTCAAAGCAAAATCGTATGCTTTGCTTATTATAGTGAAGTCCCCTGTAGGATTATACTTTTTGATTTTTTCGATTAATTGCTGGAGCATATTAACACCATCTTCTGTTAAAAGTATATATATTATAATACCATAAAGTAGATAAAAAAGTCTCCTGAATAACAAAGACTTAAATCAGTGATAATAAACCCCACTGATTGTCAAGCCGGTTATCCAGGAGCTGTAGAGTTCTAATACTTAATTATTGAACTTATATTATATTCAGATAAGGATTTTCTCCCCATCAATTCTTCTAATTCAATTAAAAACCCTATATGAACCACAGTACCCCCAAGACTTTCAATAAGTTTAACTGCAGATAATATTGTGCCTCCTGTGGCTAATAAATCATCTATGACTGCTACTCTATCTCCAGGCTTTATAGCATCCTTATGAATCTCTAAGCTATCACTGCCATACTCCAATTGGTATTCATGTCTCATGGTTTCACCAGGTAGTTTTCCGGGCTTCCTCACAGGTACAAAACCAATACCAAGTTCATAAGCAATGGGTGCTCCAAATAAAAATCCTCTGGCTTCAGGTCCAACTACAACATTTATTTTCTCTTCCTTGATGTTATCTGCCATGACCTTTATTGCATAATGAAAAGCTTCTCCATCTTTTAATAAGGTTGTAATATCTTTAAAACTTATACCTTTCTTGGGGAAGTCTTCTATTACTCTTATATATTTCTCTAAATTCACTTGCTCTGCCTCCAAATCTCTCTTTATTTGGTCTTTTTAATATCCTTGATATTTAGTTGAATGTTTTCATTACCATTCCAAACATTTTTTTCTACACTACATATTATATCAATCTTTTGATTAACTTCAATAGAATTAATCATAAATCCAATATTAAAGCCAATTCCTCTTACTGAACTTTTCCCATCGCTTAAGTACATTGATAGATGTTTATTGTTTCCCAAAAGCTTTATATCTTTAACAATAAGCCCGCGAAATACGAATACAGGCATGGAATTTCCTTCACCAAAGGGTTGTAGTATATCCATCTCCTCAACAAGTTGAGGAAGCAAATCTACTTTATCAATTTTATAATCCACTAATATTTCCGGTATAATTTTTTTATTTCGGAGTATTTCCTCAGCAATTTCATTTATCAGCTTTCTAAAGCTGTTTATATTTTCCTCTTTGATTGTTAATCCTGCGGCCATATCATGACCTCCAAACTTTTCAAAAAGAAAATTGCACTTATTCATTGCTTCATAAATATTAAAACCTGGCAAACTCCTTGCTGAACCTCTCCCAATATGGTCTTCTAATGAAATCAATACAACGGGCATTGCATATTTTTCCATAAGTCTGGATGCAACAATTCCAATAACACCTATGTGCCAGTTCTCTCCTGCTAAAACAATTACTTTTTCTTCTTTAATATCTAAATCTCTTTCTATGGCTTCTACTGCAGCAGCTAATATCTCCCTTTCTATACTTTGTCTTAGTGAATTAGAATTATTTAATTCTTCTGCAATTTTATATGCAAATTCACTATCATTTGAAGTCAATAGCTCTACCCCAATAATAGGATCACTAAGCCTGCCTGCAGCATTTAATCTTGGAGCTAATAAGTAGCTTAAATGATACGTATTAATATTGCTAATTTCTATGCCACAAACTTTTACTAGTGCCTCTAAGCCTACATTGGGAAAAGCCTTTATCTTATCTAATCCACTTTTTACTATTATTCTGTTCTCTCCAATTAAAGGAACTACATCTGCCACTGTACCAAAAGCAGCTAAATCTATGATTTTTTCAGGCAAATCACTTCTCTGAAAATTTTGGGCTAAAGCACATGCAAGTTTAAAAGCGACTCCTGCTCCTGCCAGTGGCTTAAATGAATAATCGCAATCCTTTTGATTGGGATTTATAACTGCATAGGCATCAGGTATTAAATCACCGCATTCATGGTGGTCTGTGATAATTATATCTCTATTGTTCTCATTAATAAATTTAACCTCTTCTAATGATTTGATGCCACAATCTACAGTTATTATCAATTGGATGTTCTGTTCAATTATTTTTTCTAATGCTTCTCCATTGAGCCCATATCCCTCATCCAATCTATTGGGTATATAGTAAGTAACTTTCCCTCCTAATTCCTTTAAAACTATGTACAACATTGAGACGCTTGTTATGCCGTCTACATCATAGTCTCCGTATATACATATTTTTTCACTGCCAATTATTGCTTTTTTAATTCTTTCGACAGCCACATCCATTTCTTTCATCATATATGGGTCATCAAGTTCATCTATACTGGGGTTTAGAAATATTTCGGCATCCTCTACTGTCTCTATATTTCTGTTTATAAGTATTCTAGCCAGTACTTCGGAAATATTAAGTTCTTCTATCAGTTCCTCCAGTATATAATAATCTTTTTTATAAGGTATCCACCTCTTTATCAAAATATCACCTACATCTTTTATTCCTGTTTTATTATTTCTTCACTTTCAGTTTGCAGTTCTAATTTTGAATTTTTTATAGTTTCCTGTGCAATAATTAATTCTTCATTAAGTTTTTTCACTTTATTGTTTAATTCATTAATTTTTATGCTGTGACTAATTCTCTTTGCTACATCAAAAGGAAGCATAATTAAAATACCAAATAAAGCAGAAGCCAATATTACCACCGCCTGTGACAAATTGAATTTGTACCATAATAAATTAATAGTTATTATAGCTGCATTTTGGATTGCAAAAAGAGCTATAAACAAAGCAAAAATCATAGAAATAACTATTATAAATTGCATACAAAACCCCTCCTTTTTTTTATATTACTAAACATAATATAAACTATTTGTTGGAAAATATAAAGAAAAATTTAAAGGTAACAGATTTTTTCCTGTTACCTTTAAATTTAACGAGCTGTTCTTCCTTTTGTTTTTGTCATTGTTTTCAATAATATCCATATAGGACCGGATATAAAAATAGAAGAATAAGTTCCGCTCAACATACCTACTATTAGAGGTAAAGCAAAGTCCTTGATTGCAGGCACCCCAAGTATATATAGAGCCATTACTGCCAGTAAAGTGGTTATTGAAGTATTTATCGATCTAGGCATGGTCTGGTTTATACTTTCATCAACCAATTGGGCATCATCAATCTTTTTAACATTTTTCATGTTTTCTCTTATTCTGTCAAAAATTACAATTGTGTTATTGATAGAATAACCTACTATAGTAAGTATTCCCGCAATGAATGAACTGTTTACAGGAATTTTCATAACTCCATACAAAATAACCATTGTAATAACATCATGTATCAATGCTATTATGGCAGCTAGCCCAAATTTCCATTCAAATCGGAAGGAAACATAAATCAAAATACCAATATTTGCTAGTATTAAAGCTAAAAATGCTTGTTTTTTAAGTTCATTTCCTATTGCAGGTCCAATAGTTTCAAAGTTTATATTGCTGGTTGTGATGTCAAATTTAGAAACAAAAGAATCTAAGATATCTTTGCGGCTCGCATCGTCTAATGCCACTTTTGTTCTGATAATTACTTCGTCTTTTTCATTGCCAGCATATGTTACTATTGCTTCACTGTCATACTCAGCGATTATTGTTCTTATTTCAGCAACTTCAAAGCCTTTGCCTATTTTTGCCTGAATGGTTGTTCCACCAGTAAAATCAATACCATAGTTCAATCCACCATTCATGAAAGTGACGATTAAGCCTACTGCAATTATTGCTAAAGATATGGAGAACCATATTTTTTTGTATTGAACAAATTTAATATCTTTTATCAGCTTAATTTCTGATGCTCCATAAAGCTTTTTATTTGATAAAGCACTGATGCCAGATAACAGCTTCATCAATTGCTTAGTTACTACTATTGCAGTAAACATGCTGGCTAATATACCAATGGATAAGGTAACTGCAAAACCTTTTATTGGTCCAGAGCCAAAATAGAATAGTACTATTGCTGCAATCAATGTAGTAATATTTGAGTCAAATATGGTTAGAAAAGCTCTTCTAAAGCCGGAATCAATAGCAACTCTCAAGCTTTTGCCTAATTTCAACTCTTCTTTTAATCTTTCAAAAATTATTACATTTGCATCTACTGCCATACCTACAGATAATATAATACCTGCAATACCAGGAAGGGTTAGCGTAGCTTTTAACGCAGCTAAAGCAAACATAACTATGCAAATATATAATATAAGAGCTATATCTGCAACTAAACCAGGTAATCTATAATATAACGCCATAAATATTAAAACTAATAATATACCAATCTGACCAGCCGCTAAGCTTTTTTCAAAGGAGTTTGCTCCAAGTTCAGGTCCTACGCTGGTTACCTGCAAGGTTTTGAGTTCTACGGGCAGTGCACCTGCTCTGATGAGCATTGCCAAATCTGCTGCTTCTTCCATACTCATCTTGCCTGAAATCTGACATTTGCCATCGGTAATTGCTTCATTTACCTGAGGAGCTGATATCACGCCTTCATCAAGATAAATAGCTATTATCTTCCCAACATTATTTGAAGTAGCTAAGGCAAACTTCTTAGCACCTTCAGGGGTCAACTCCAATGATACTACGGGCTCTTGAACACCTGTCCTAGATTGTGCAGAATATACTGCTTTAGCTTCCTTGATATCGTTTCCAGTTATTACAGTATTGCCTGCTTCATCAACAAACTTTAATTGTGCTGTTTTGCCTATTACTTCAAGTGCTCTCTGGGTATCTTGAATTTCAGGTAATCCAATTCTGATTCTTTTTGCACCTTGTCTTGTTATCACAGGCTCTGTTACTCCAAGGGAGTCAATACGCTCTCTTATAGTAGCAATGGCCCTTTCGATTTTTTCATCAGTTATTGGGTCATCAGGGTTATCTTGGGCTTCTAAAACTACATCTGCTCCTCCCCTTAAATCCAATCCCAGCTTAATAAGATTTTTTACCGGTATAACTTCATATTTTCCTAATTGAAGTCCATATGCTGCAACATAGCCTAAAATACCGATTAAAGCGACTATTGCCAGAAATTTTACTATGTTTTTCGAATTCATCTGTACTCCCCCTTATAAAAGTTCACATTGGTTATTATATTACTTTTGTCTAATGTAGTCAATGTTGAACGAGCCTTCATTCAGTGGGGGATTCAACCCCCACTGAATGCTAGTCGAGTCCATACTGGACTTAACCGCCCTTTGAAACCCGCCGCCTGCAGAGGCGGGGGACTTAGGGCGGATCAGTCTAGTGTCAAAGAAAATACTATAATACTTACTACAAATAATTCTAAAGCAGTAACATGGATATCCATGTTACTGCTTTATGTATTGTAATTCCATTAACGATTTTCTATTGGTGAATTTTTTGTTATTCTCGAATTCAGTATATTTTCACATTTCTGATTGGCAACAGTACAGGAAGTCTTGCATGCTGATTGACATGAATTTTGACACTCTCCGCATCCGCTGTTTAACGCTCTTTCGCTGTGGGTAATCTTATTTATTGTCTTTATGTATTTCATCTCTGTGCCTCCTAAAAGTTTTTTCTCATAAATTATATCACAGCTTAAAGTTTAATTAAAGCATTTAAGACATATTGACACCGATGATTCCTCCTACTAAACCGACTAATGATGCCATCAATAGTTTTGCAACAAAATACTTGTCAAAGGTTGGCATCTGACCCCATATCATGCTGATAGGAATGATCACTAATACAAAAATAATTCCTATTATTATGCCATAGAGCCATCCTTTACTTCTTATTTTTCTGCTGCAATATAAAGATGCTGCTACAATGCTTATCATGGTTATAACTTGTGTGATGACTGACATGGTATTATCTGATACAGGTGTAATTGATAATACTATCGCGTATATTATTATGCAAATCAAAGAAATAATTAATGCAAGAAATATAGATTTTATTAATATTAAAATTGTATTTTCATTTTCTTTATCGTATAGTTTGCTGCTAGCTTTTTTAAACTTTTTCATAATTGTCCCCCCTAATAAATTCATTTTCAGTAAACATTATTCGAATTCCTTTGTTTTTATTCATTAAAAAAGTAACTTGAAGTGTTTCAAGTTACTTTTTCTCACTAAGCTTCTACTTTTTTCCCAATAGCCCATTTAGCTATCTTTAACTTGGTCTTATCTGCGCCAACCTCTATGGTTATTGTTTCATCCTTAATATTAAGAACTTTACCATAGATGCCCCCAATAGTTAATATTTCATCTCCTTCTTGAATATTCTTTCTCATCTCTTGGATTGATTTATCCTTTTTCCTTTGAGGTCTGATGAGTAGAAGATAAAATACTCCTAAGATTGCAACATACATTAGAATTGTTGAACCCCATGCTGGTATTTGCGGCATTATGCATCCCTCCTCCGTTTTGTATATTCAATAAAAGTGGGGAAAATCCTTCTTTTCTTTTTATTTTTTACTATATCCATAGTTTTCGAAAAATTCTTCCCTGAAACCTAGCAATCTATCTTCTAATATAGCATTTCTTATATCTTTCATAAGATTCTGTAAAAATCGTAGATTGTGTATAGTTGTGAGACGTCCTCCCAAAATCTCTCCAGCTTTAATTAAGTGCCTTATGTAGGCTCTTGAGAAGTTTGTGCATGTATAACAATTACATTTTTCATCCAAAGGCATTGAATCCTTTGCATACTCCGCATTTCTAACAACAAGTTTGCCTGCCGAGGTCATTACAGTTCCATTTCTTGCAATTCTAGTTGGAAGAACACAGTCAAACATATCAATGCCTCTTATTGCGCCATCTATCAAAGAGTCTGGACTCCCTACTCCCATCAGATATCTAGGTTTATCTTTTGGCAAGATGGGGACTGTATATTCCAATACCTCGTTCATTTCTTCTTTTGGTTCACCAACGCTCAATCCGCCAATTGCATATCCGGGAAGATTTACATCAATGGTCATTTTAGCACTTTGTATCCTCAAATCTTTAAAGATTCCACCTTGTACAATTCCAAATAAGGCTTGAGTATCAGTTTTGATATGTGCTTTTTCACATCTTTTAAGCCACCTTACGGTTCTTTCCATTGATTTTTGTACATAATTCTTATCAGAAGGATACGGTATGCATTCGTCAAAAGCCATAATAATATCAGCTCCAAGAGCTTCTTCTATTTCCATAACATATTCAGGTGAAAAAAAGTGTTTTGAGCCATCTAAGTGGGATTTAAACTCTACACCTTCTTCGCTTATTTTTCGCAATTCATTTAAGCTGAAAACTTGAAAGCCGCCACTGTCAGTAAGTATAGGTCTATCCCAATTCATAAACCCATGAAGCCCTCCAAAGTCTTGTATGAGTTTGTGTCCTGGACGAATATATAAATGATATGTATTGCTAAGAATTATTTGAGCCCCTATCTCCTTTAGCTCATCAGGACTCATGGCTTTAACAGTAGCTTGAGTACCAACAGGCATAAATGCCGGTGTGTCAATTGCTCCATGTGGTGTATAAACTTTTCCAAGTCTTGCCCTTGTCTTATTACATTCCTTAATTAGTTCGTATTTTACTGCCACTAATGATTTCCCTCACTATTCATCTATATTATCAATAAGTATTTTTTCTATCAAACCATCTTTAATAGAAAGTACTTTAATCTTTGCATTTCCTACTCTGTAATCTATTCCTTCATATACTGGTCTATGAGTGTCTTCTGCCATTTTTGTGATTACTCCACCTATAGTATTTCCTAAATTTTCAGGTATATTTAAACCAGTGATTGTATTTGCATCATATACGGATATAGCAGCAGAAAAAACATGTCCATCCCCTTCTATCTTTATTTCCTTTGTAAAAAGATACTTTCTTATAGCAAAAACCATAGCTATCGCAACGACTCCTAAAACGACGTCAAGAGTAGTGTCACTGTATATAAGCATTTTTCTTGCAATTGCATAGAGTACAACTTCAAGAACACTGGAAGTTGAATGGGATAACAGCATAATTACGAGTTCCACGCCGACCACTAGCATTAATATATGTCCCAAAAATTTTTGAAATATTAAATATGTATCGATTACATTTGTTTTAAAAATGAGATATATGTACTTTGCTAAGTCTATCATACCAACTATTATTGCTGCAATTATAAATAAGGCCAATATCATCTCAAGATAATAAGTATATTTAATAAGCTTATTCTTAAAATATCCTACGCTCTTACTCAATTAACAAATCCCCCCAAAAATTATAATATTAGCATCGCATCTCCAAAGCTAAAAAATCTATATTTTTGATTAATCGCTTCACTATAAGCTTTCATAATTTTATCTTTTCCCGCCAATGCACTGACCAACATTAAGAGTGTTGACTCAGGAAGATGAAAATTTGTTATTAATCCATCAGTACATTTGAATTTATAACCCGGATAAATAAAAATGTCCGTCCAACCTTTTTGAGTTTTTATGATGCCATCAGCATCAGCTGCTGATTCTAGTGTCCTGGTTGAAGTTGTTCCCACACAAACTATTTTCTTCCCATTTTGTTTTGAAGAATTGATTATTTCAGCACTTTCTTGGCTTATTTCATAATATTCAGAATGCATTTTATGCTCTTCGATGTTAGTTACCTTAACAGGTCTAAAAGTGCCTAATCCAACATGGAGAGTTATATAAGCAAGCCTTACTCCTCTTGCATCAATCTCTTCCAAGAGGTTTTCAGTGAAATGCAATCCTGCAGTGGGTGCTGCTGCAGAGCCTTCATACTTCGAGTAGACAGTTTGATATCTTTCCTTGTCCTCAAGTTTTTTCTTAATATAAGGGGGCAATGGCATATTTCCTAATCTACCTAAAATATTCTCAAATGTCCCTTCATAACTAAACTTAACAAGCCTATTTCCACCTTCAATTATTTCAATAACCTCAGCAATCAATTCACCTCCTCCGAATATAAATTTAGAACCTATTTTAGCTTTTTTACCTGGTCTAAGCATCACTTCCCAAATATCATTTGATTCTCTAGTAAGCAGCAAAAATTCTATGCTGCTTTTTGTGTCTGCTCTAATTCCAAACAATCTAGCAGGAATTACCCGAGTGTTATTGAGAACTAAACAATCCCCCGGGGTTAAATAGTTTAACAGGTCTTTAAAAGTTTTGTTCTCTATATCGCCAGTTTCTCTATGTAACACCAAAAGCCTAGAAATATCTCTAGGATATATTGGTTCCTGGGCAATTAATTCTTGAGGTAAATCATAATAAAAATCTGATGTATTCATATATAGCTCTCCCTATTTCACTTTTGTTCCCGTATAATAATACTCCAATATCTCTACAAAATTATATCCCATATCTGCCATTCCTTTGGCTCCGTATTGGCTCATACCTAAGCCGTGCCCCCACCCCTTACCATTCAAAACATATGTTTCAGGTATAATATTATATTGTTGAACTTCGAATAACCCTTTTATGCTAATTTTATTATTTGATGGCTTTATTAAGCTCTGCCCGGTTGCAGAAATTATATTTAAATTTTGGAGTTTTTTTGTATCAATGCTATTAGCATTCATATCATATACATTCACATCAGAGTCTGTTTTTATTTCATACCATATGCTTTTGATATTTGTAGATCCAAAAATAGATCTGATTTTCTCCTTTTCTAATATGAATTTACTTTTCGAACCAATTATTTCGATTTTCTTTGCTCTGCCAAATTCACTGGTCTCAATAATATTTATATCTAAAATTTCCCCAATATCTATTTTATTTTCAACTAACTTTTCTTCAATTGTTTTACGATCTAATTCTTTAGTCCATGTATCATTTGGACTGCCATAAGAAAACGGATCTTCTACACCTCTTAAATAAGGTATTTCCTCACTCCAGATATTTTCTGAGTTTTCTGTATGACCTCCACTGCTTGAATGGTAGAAAGTTGTTGCAAGTTTATTGTCATAGTATAGCAGTATGTTGTTTGTTTGAGCTACTGCTAGATTTGTGCTTTCCTGTTCCTTGCTATACCCCTTATAGGCTTGACAATGCTGCGTATTGCATAGATCATAACCATCTTTGCTATGCTTCTCTATATTAATTATTGCATAATTCCTTGCTGCAACTGCCTGAGCTTTTAGCGCTTCAATATGCCAGGTCGGACTAACTTCACTTCCCACCACACTATATAAGTATTCATCAAACATAATATCATTTATAACAGAAATACTACCATTCTCCTGGGTTCTTATTACTATATCGCCACGATATTTTATTCCATTAAACTCTAATATATTAGAATTATTACTAATATCTGAGTTTTTTATTACTATTTCTTTATTTTTATATATCATTAAAATACTACTATCATTGTAATCAACAATCTGCACTCTTTTTGGATCAGGTTCCACTAGATTGTATGTATAAGATTGATTTTTATTATACAATTCCTTAATTTTTTCTAAGCATTGTTTTTCATCCAAATATAAGCCGTTCCACACCTTCCAATCTCTATCATAGGCTAAATAAGAATTAGGTATTTTAAGCCTTATTTCTTTCAGTAACTTTTCTGCAGAATCATAATCCTTATAAGAATTTCCTATCTGAATGTGATAGGGTCCGATAATATCTCCTTGATACTTAACGGCTTTTATATATTGAATGTTCTTAACTTCTTTATTAATAATATTGTAATAGCCATCTATTCTAATGGATAGTTTTGATGGCGCCTGTATTGATTTCAATTTGTTTTCCATGTCCAAAATATTTAATGTAACAGGAGAATTGCTGCTAATGCTAATATCACTGCCTAATGAATTATAGTTTAAGCCAACTCTAATCCTCTCTGGAATGAGTGGGGAAGCATGAGCAAAATCAGTCGACGATAATATAGAAATAATAATTATACCGATTATAGAAAAAAACTTCAAATATTTCTGCATATAATATACCTTAAACCTTCCCTTAGTTTTCATATTTCTAATTCTACAAAATTTATAGTTTTCCTTCAAATAATATTTGAATGCTAGTCATTTTTTTGTATGTTAAAATGCTTATAAACCAAATCAGTTACCATTCTACCTCTAGGTGTTCTATTAAGAAAGCCAATTTGAAGCAAGTATGGTTCATATACATCTTCTATAGTATTTGATTCTTCACCGATGCAAGCAGCTAAAGTGTCCAAACCTACAGGGCCTCCACCAAATTTATTTATTATAGTAAGAAGCATTTTCCCATCTATGCTGTCTAGACCTATATGATCAACCTCAAGAAGTTTTAGTGCATCATCTGCCACTTTTCTTGTGATTTTACCATCTGCCCTTACCTGAGCATAGTCTCTTACTCTCTTTAACAGTCTATTTGCTATTCTCGGTGTTCCTCTTGACCTTTTAGCGATTTCTTCTGCCCCTTCCTCTTCAATATGTATCTTAAGCAGCTTAGCAGATCTCACAACAATTTTATATAATTCCTCGTTGTTGTAATAATCGAGCCTACATATTACTCCAAATCTATCTCTTAAAGGTGAGGTAAGCATGCCAGCTCTTGTAGTAGCTCCTATCATGGTAAAATTGGGTATATCAAGCCTTATGGATCTTGCACTTGGACCTTTCCCGATTATAATATCAATAGCATAATCCTCCATTGCCGGATATAATATTTCTTCTACACTTCTGTTTAACCTATGAATTTCATCAATGAAAAGTACATCATTGCTATTAAGATTAGTTAATATAGCCGCTAAATCTCCAGCCTTTTCTATTGCCGGTCCTGAGGTCACTCTAATGTTGGATCCCAATTCATTTGAAATAATATTTGCTAGAGTAGTCTTTCCTAATCCTGGCGGTCCATATAATAAAACGTGATCTAAGGATTCATTTCTCTTTTTAGCTGCTTCAATAAAAATGCCCATCTTTTCCTTTGTGCTTGTCTGACCAATATACTCATCCAAGTACTTTGGTCTTAGATTTGTTTCATTTTCGTTATCTTCATCTATAATATTAGCCGTTATTAATCTTTCTTCCATTTTAACCTCCGCTTAAATTCTGGAAAGTTGTTTTAATGCCTCTTTAATCAGGCTGTCTATTGGCTTTTCTTTATTTTGAATCTTAGAGAAAGCAAGAGAAGCTTCATTATAGCTATAATCTAATGACATCAATGCATCTATTACCTCGGCCATATTAGTACTGCTTACCTCATTTACATCCATCATAACATCTGCGTTAATATTTATCTTATCCCTAAGCTCTAGAATAATTCTTTCTGCAGTTTTCTTTCCGACACCAGGAGCTTGCGTTAAAGCTTTAATATTTTGAGTGCCAATAGCCAATACTAATTCATTTGGCTTTAAGCAAGATAATAAGGATATTGCCGCCTTGGGTCCAATGCCTGATACAGACATTAGAAGCTTAAATAGTTCTAACTCGTTTCTGCAGGAGAACCCATATAATACCAAATCATCCTCTTTAACATGCAAGTGCGTAAAAAGCTTGACTTTGTTCGTAACCTTTAGATCTGAAATTGTATTAGCAGAAGAGAATATTTTATATCCAATACTTCCAATATCAATTACTATATAATCTTCTCTTATTTCTGCAATAACACCATTTAAATAATCAAACATTTTTAATCTCCTTTATAGCTTAAATAAACTGGAAAATTTAGATGAATTACCATGACATATTGCCACGGCCAAGGCATCTGCTACATCATCAGGTTTGGGAGTTTTATCTAGCCTCAAAAGCATTTTAACCATCTGTTGCATTTGCTTTTTATCAGCTCTTCCATAACCTACAATAGCTTGCTTTACTTGCAAAGGTGTATATTCAAAAATTGGTATGTTCTGATTTGAAGCGGCTAATATAGCCACACCCCTTGCATGACCTACAGTAAGTGCGGTTTTTATATTTTTATTAAAAAATAATTCCTCAACTGCGTAAGCATCAGGCTTATATTTGTCTAATAATAAGTTCAAGCCCTTATAAATATAAGTAAGTCTAGCAGGCATAGGCATAGCTGACTCTGTAATCAATGCCCCACTATCTATTATCTTATATTTATTGCCCTCCAAACTTAGTAAGCCATAACCCAATATGGCTATGCCCGGGTCAATACCCATAATTATCAAGCACAACACATCCAATCCAAACATATATTCGTTACGAATACTATAACCTTTTTGACAAAAAAAATAAAGCAGCAAATCGCTGCGTTTAGTTACAGGGACATATAAGATACACCAATCAGTTGCTAAAGCCTTCTATTTTTTGCTCCATATCATCTTCAGTATCTGCTACAATACCACTTTGCAAAATTATCTGATCTTCCGGTGTTAATGTATTAATGTTAATATCGGTTTCCTCTATTAACATTTTTTCGCCATTATCATTGTAAGAATAAATAGCTATATATTCTCCTTCTATTCCAATAATAAAATGCTTGGGGCAATAGGCTTCAATTTCCTTGGTAAGAACTATCATATCATCATTTATTTCTGCTAAATTCCAACCAGGGTTTTTTTCCATAAATTCTGCCTCGCTGAGACCTATATATGATATCGGCAAATCTACCTTTTTTTCAATTCGATGTTCACAAATTGTAAAAATTGTTATATAGTTTATTTTGTAACTTTTCTGAAGTACGAAATCCTCTTCAATAGTCGTTTTGTCTTGATTTAAGACATTATTCACATCAATTTTCGTAAGGTTTTTCAGACTTTCAGGAATTTTTAAGTCATTATTTATTTTGCTAAAGCTATTTGTTTCATCTTCTATGTCCATATTTAAATAATAGCTTATTGAAAAAACCATAAAAAGAATAATCCCAACAATGAGAATGCTAATCTTTTTACTTCCTCTTCTTTTATCTTCAAACATAGATATTCCCTCCATACTCTTATGGAGGATATTATTGCCATAACTTTATATTTTATACATTAGGCAGTATTATGCTATTCTTCATCCGGTAGTTCAGCGTTATGGTAGACATCCTGAACATCGTCGTTATCGTCGAACATGTCCAGCATTTTATTTACCTTCTTAACATCTTCTTCAGCAGTGACTGCTACTGTATTTTGAGGTATCATAGTGATTTCTGCAGAAACCATAGGCACTTCTTGCTTTTCCAACTTTAATCTTACATCAGAAAACAAATTAGGATCCGTGATTATTTCAAAAGAGTCTTCTTCTGATGAAAAATCCTCTGCTCCAGCTTCTAAGGCTTTCATTAGAAGTTCTTCTTCATCAATATCGTCTGTTCTCTCCACAATAATAAGACCTTTCTTATCAAACATATAGCCTACACATCCTAAGGTGCCCATGCTGCCCCCATTCTTATCGAATATATGTCTTACGTCACCTGCGGTTCTGTTTCTATTTTCTGTCAAAGTAGTAACAATTACAGCAACTCCGCCTGGAGCATAACCTTCATATGTAATTTCTTCATAATCAACGTTGCCCAGCTCACCAGCACCTTTCTTAATAGCTCTGCTTATTGTATCATTGGGCATGTTATTGCTTTTCGCCTTTGCAATAATATCTCTCAGTTTTCCATTAGATTCAGGATCGGAACCTGCTTTTGCTGCTATCGAAATCTCTTTGCCCAACTTTGTAAATATTTTTCCTCTCACAGCATCTGCTTTGCCTTTTTTGTGCTTAATATTTGCCCATTTTGAATGACCTGACATAAAAATCCTCCTCTCATAGTTAACAGTATCTATCCTATCATATCTATTTTCTATATGTAAATATCAAAGTTGTTTTCTCTTGAATATCTTAGGTGCGTTTCTTTTATGTTCACTTGAATTGTGCATAGCATCTATTTTATTTTTAATAGTTTCGTTGGCTTTACCATTGTTTATATAATCATCTAGTTCTTTGTAGCTCATTTTCATTTCTTGTTCATCTGTTTGGTTTTCCCACAAACCTGCTGTAGGGACTTTGTCAATTAGCTCTTTGGGCACTCCTAAATATTTAGCAAGTTCATATATTTCTTCTTTTACAAAATCAGCAATAGGCATTATATCCACGCCACTATCTCCATGCTTTGTATAATACCCAATAGTTAATTCGCTTTTATTTGTAGGACCAACTACTAAATAATTATGTTTCCCTGCATAATAGTATAAGGTAACCATCCGCAGCCTAGATTTGATGTTTCCTAGCAAAAGCTTTGAGTCAGAATCTTGGGATCCAATGGATTGTCTTAGTATATCAAATGTTTGATCTAAAGCAATCTTTTGAATTTTTAGTTTTAATTTTGATGCTACCAGCCTAGCATCCTCTTCATCCTTTGGATTGCTATGACATGGAAGCATTAAGCATAGTGTATCTTGAGGAAAAGCTATCTTGCACAAGGCTGCAGCCACCGCTGAGTCGATACCTCCCGATAGGCCTAAAACTACACCCTTTGCATTTGCAGCATATACATTATCACGAATCCATGAAGATACATCTTCACATTGTTTCTGTAAATTTTTCACATTAACTCCCTCCAAGGTAAGATTAATACCACCCTTATAATATCATTTTAATATATTGATTGTAAATTGATTCCCATGTATATTGTAACCCTTAATAGAAAACATATATTAAACACAGTAAGTCAGGAGGCTCATTAATGAAATTAAGATCAAAATCTATCCTAATTATAGCAGGATTTATTGCTGGCATAGTCAATGGACTTTGTGGATCCGGCGGTGGAACTATCTTAGTTCCCTCATTAGTTTTTCTGACTAAGGTAAAGGATCATAATGCTCATGCTACTGCAATTGCCGTTATTTTGCCTTTAACAATTATTAGCTCTTTTATATATGTAAAATCCGGCATATTAAATATTCAAATTACTTTTAGGATTATGGTAGGTACCATCATTGGAGCCTACATAGGATCAAAGCTGTTAAATAAGCTATCAATAAACGTCTTAAGAAAGCTATTTGGAATATTCATGATTATAGCAGCTATAAGGATGGTGTTATAATGATTACTCTTATTATCGGCATAGTTGCAGGCATAATTGGTGGCATGGG
>JAQUTA010000142.1 GCA_028709965.1 Lutispora sp. | reverse complement strand
CATAAATCCGGCAGTAAAGATTTTAATGCC
Source organism: Lutispora sp. (assembly GCA_028709965.1). Lineage (GTDB taxonomy): Bacteria > Bacillota > Clostridia > Lutisporales > Lutisporaceae > Lutispora. Next base: position 3,749 of record JAQUTA010000142.1, on the reverse strand, counting down.
TCTTTGCATTTTTCACTTAATTTTTTTTCATATTTGGTTTTATCCAGTATCTCTTGGGTCAAAGCCACAGCTTCACAGGCAAAATATTGAGGCAGCATGCCTAGACTTTCTTCCTTAATTTCTATGCTTTCCTTTCCAGATATGCCTGTCTTTAGTTTGCAGTCATAGAGCAGGTTTTCTCTGAATAAATTACTATACATAAAATTTAGCTGTTCTGCCCCTGCAAAGATAAAGTGATATGCGATGTATTCTCCGTTCCTTACAATTAAAGAACCATCAAGTATTTTTCTAGCGCAAAAATTCATAGATAAGATAGAGAGAGACTGGATCATAGGACTTATGGTCTTTTTAACTTTTTTTCTTTTCCATTGATATGTATTGAAATCATAAGGATTTTCTGGTTTATCCATATATTGGGGCAAAGCTTTTTTATATAGACCAACAGGAATGGAAACATTGGAGAATCTAGATTTTTCATCCTTTATATATCTTTTGATACCACAGCCTGAGAGAAGACAATAGGATACGGTATTCAAATAAGCCATATGCTCCAAGTATTTTATTATACTTTCATTATCGTAAAAACTATCCATATTATCACCACCTTGTTTGGTTATATTGAAATATATGCATAGACTTTAATGTTTATGGCAATGAATTATTTTATTCCACTGGGACTATTTATATATTGCGATATAAAGGTTATGGAGAACACAGATTTTCACAGAATCTTTCACAGATTCACACTGTGGGAGTAAAAGGTTATAAAATATTTCCGTGTAAATCAGTGCTAAATCCGTGTTAATCCGTGTTTTCCGTTCCCCATTCTCCTATGTCGCATTCTGCATAAATAAAGCAACTTAATTGGCGAATATTACGTCCATATATAGGTATGCGACATTTTGCAACACTGAACTAACCCGCCCTAAATCTACTTCGTCTCAAAGGGCGGTTAAGTCCAGTACCCCAGGGCACCTTCTCTTGCCCCTGCGGTGCAATTCACCTTGTATGGACTCGACTAACATTCAGCTATGCTGAATGAAGTCTCGTTCAACAAAAATGTCACCAAACTGCAATATAAAAAATAGAGGAAAAGAGCTGCAAAAGTCGAATTAATGGTTGTAAGACTAGGAAAAGGAGGAGTTTGATGAAAAAAGTAACAATATTTGTAATTACAATGTGCCTTATTATGACATGCAATATAGGCACAGCTTACGCAGCAAAGGTTCAAAGCCAAAAGCAACCTTCCTTGTCCATGGAAGTCATGGGTAAGACTCTAAAAGGAATAGACCCGCCTCTGTCCCAAGGAGGTCAGATATATGTCCCGCTGAGGGCAGCCGGAGAAGCTTTGGGATACAAAGTAAGTTATAATGCAAACACTAAGGTAATGGACCTCAAGAATGGGAATAAAAGCGTAAGAATTACCATTGGGAGTCTAAATACTGTTGTAAATGGTAAGAAAGTGAAGCTAGGTAAAGCTCCATTCTTAAGCAATGGAAGAGCCTATGTTCCAATATCTTACATAAAGACAGCTTTTGGAGTAGAAGCTAAATATGATAAAAATAAAAGTCTAGTATCCATAGGTGTGGCACAAGTTGCTGCAACACAGCAAAATTCTTCAAAGGCAAAGGGTATATACATATTAGGTAAAAAGATGGACGAAGAATTCGTCCCAATTATTAGAGAAAACAGAGTTATGATTCCCCTAAGACCAATAGGAGAAGGTCTTGGTTATGATGTTGTCTGGAACATAAAGACACAGACTATGTCTTTGAGAAAAGATGGACAGGCTATGGCCTTTGTAATAAACAGGAATAAGGCTGTAGTAAATAGCAAGGAAGTAGGCATGGATGCCAAGACCATAATGGTAAATGGAAGGGCTTTTGTTCCTCTCACTTTTATTGAGAAGCATATTGATTATGAGTTTTTTTATGACAAGGCTGTCAATAAGTTGGAGGTAACAGCCAAAAAGCCTCCTGTGGTTATTGCAAAAGTGCAAGATATAAAGTTTGATGAAAGCGGTGGCTTTCCTCAATTAGATATTATTGCAGATAATCCTATAGAATATAAATCCTTTACTATGGAAAATCCTGACAGAATGGTCATTGACATAATGAATGCAGTAGCTGACACAGAGTTCGAGGCCAAGAGCATAGATAAGGATGAGATATTAAGAGTCAGGATTGGACAGTTCAGTATTAATCCAAATATAACCAGAGTAGTTGTAGATTTGAAGGATCAGAAAAAGGCTAAAATAGTTCAATCTTCTGACAAGAAAAGTGTATCAGTGGTGTATGCAAATCTCATTCAGCCTGTGACAATAGCAAAAGAGGGCTTCAGCGATGTGGTGACTATTAAGGGAAGCAAAACTATAGACAGCATGATAACAAAGCTGGGAGACCCTGAAAGAATTGTAATAGATGTTCAGGGAGCTGTATTGGAAGGAACAGAACAAACTCTTGAAGCCACCTCTTCCGTGGTAAAGTCTGTGCGCACCGGTCAGTTTGAAGTGGGCACAGCAAGGATAGTCCTAGATGTGGAGACAAATGTATTTTATGATGTTAGAAGCGAAGACAATGTAACCAAAATATATATTTCTGACATGCCCTATTCTTTTATGGGCTATGATAAATATTACAACTCCTCTTTTGTATATCTAAATCCCAGTGAGGAATCAGTATATAATGCAAGCTTTGATGAGGAACGCAAAGTACTGAAAGTAGAGATTGAGAGAGATATTGAATTTGATAAAGATGAATTTGAGATAAATGATAATCTTTTGGAGTCTATTAAGCTAGGCAAGGAAAAACGAGGAGATCAAATTTTTACTCAAGCTGAATTTAAGCTAAAGGATAAGGTGGAGTTTGAATTAATCTCTCCAACAATCACCAAACTTGTAAAATTGAAACTGAAGTATGTTCCCAAGACAGCTTCGGATATACTTGTGGTCATAGACCCTGGCCACGGAGGAAAAGATCCAGGAGCCAAAGGCGTTGATGGAAGTACTTTTGAGAAAAGTTTGAATTTGGATGTTGCTAAGAGATTAGAAGAAAAGCTTAATAGTTTGGGCTTTAAAACCATAATGACTAGAACCGACGACACATACACAACACTGCAGCAAAGAACTGATTTGGCAAATCAAAATTATGGAGATTTCTTCATGAGCATTCATTTCAATGCGTTTGTTAGCAAGACTCAAGGTATAGAAACCTTATATTATCCTAATTCAACAACTGAAGGATATGCAATAAACAATAAAGATATGGCAGGAATATTCCAGCAGGAATTGATAAAGACTTTAGAACGGCCATCTAGAGGTGTGGTACCAAGACCTAATTTGTATGTGTTGAACAAAACTAAGATGCCTGCTATATTGGCTGAGCTTGGGTTTATCACAAATAAGGATGAGCTTGCACAGATAAAGAAAGAGTCTTATAGAGATAAGGCGGCAAATGCTCTTGCGGCTTCCATAGTAAGATATTACAAAGATATTCAAAAAATTGACTTGAATATAGATATACCTTGAAGAATTAAAAACTTCGGGCGAGTGCCCGAAGTTTTTTTAAGTGTATTATGAATTTATCAGTACATATAATAATAAATAATATTGATGTGAAAATAAAACAAAGCAGCGCTTACCTACTAAGGCAAGCGCTGCAAAATTTATGAATGAGGGGGAGGAATAAAGAGTATTAGCACTAATTTACCAATAATCCTTGTAATGCAATTATATACAAAAGCTTTGCATA
>JAQUTA010000041.1:5963-18450 GCA_028709965.1 Lutispora sp. | reverse complement strand
GCTTTAGAAAATGTCCAGGTATAATTGATAATGCTTAATGCTCTTTGCTCTGCCTCAAGCCGGGTAATGGGGCTTTGAGCTCCAGCAGTGACAACCCCGATGGATAACATGGAAAGCACCATAGATAAAATCAGTAATACTGAGAGTTTGCTCCATAACTTTTTCATATCATTCTCCTCACGTTTTATATAATTAGCACTGGACTTGACTAACATTCAAGTTAACATAATTATATAAATAAGCATACCAATCATCAATGTCTAAATTGTGGTAAAAGCGCCCTAACGATTTTAAAATTCTGTAGCAAAGACATGATGCTTTGATTTTATACTTATGTCGAAGGTTAATCTATCACCTGCCTTAATGTTCATAGAGCCGGGTACCAGTATTCTCAGGTAAAGAGGATCATGACAGGCAACATCTGCAGCTATTAGAGCATCATATAGGGAGCCTTGGTAGTTTGATTTTATTATAGTGCCTTTCAGCGCCCCGGCGTCCCTCAAAACCACATCTTCAGGTCTGACTATGAATCTAGCTCTGGTCCCTTTTTGATGAGGTATGGCTTCTTTTGAATTTATATTTCCCAGACTGGTAGAAATGGTATTAGGGTCTTGCACTATTCCCTCCAGTATATTTACCCTCCCAATAAATTCTGCTACAAACATATTTACAGGCCTATTGTAAATTTCATAAGGGGTGTCATATTGCTGTATTTTTCCACCTTCTAATACGGCAATCTTATCTGATATAGAAAGGGCTTCCATTTGGTCATGGGTTACAAAAATAACTGTAGCCTCAATTTCTCTGAGAATCTTTAGAGTCTCATCTCTCACCATTTCCCTTATTTCCAGATCAAGATTGCTGAAGGGTTCATCCATCAACAGCACATCCGGCCGCCTTATCAAGGCTCTGGCGAGAGCCACCCTTTGCTGCTGTCCTCCGGATAACTGATGTGGGTAGTTGTTCCTTATATCATATAAACCCATTACTTTCAACATTTCATCTGTTTGGGTAGTTTTATCTTTATCCTTGCCTAGCGCAAATGCAATGTTACCCCAGGCAGTCATGTTGGGAAACAAGGCGTAATCCTGAAAAACTATGCCTATATTCCTCTTTTCTGGTGGTACCCATATATTTTTATTAGAAATGATCTTGTCCTTTAGCAAAATATCCCCTTTATTGTGGGTTTCAAAGCCGCATAATATGCGAAGCAAGGTGGTTTTACCACAGCCGCTCCTGCCTAATAGGGTTACAAGCTCCCCTTTTTCGATACTTAAATTTAATCTTTTCAGGACATAATCATTAGAAGTATTATATTTTTTTGACAAATTCTTCACTTCAAGATATGCCATTTTCATTCACCTTTTCCTTTTTTATCAGATAATACAGTGGGATGATAGAGGCCAATACGATGAACAAGCCTGAAGGTGCCGCATTTATATAAAAGCCGTCGCTGGCTGATAGCCACAGCCTGACGGATAATGTGTCAAAACCGGGAGGTCTCAGCATCAAAGTCATGGGTAGCTCCTTTAGAGAGCTTACCAGCACCATTGCTCCTCCGGACAAAACTCCCGGAGATACGGTAGGAAGCACTACTTTATAAAGAACTGTTCCAAACCTTTTGCCAAGGCTAAAGGCGGTTTCATCCAATGCAGGGGATATCAGAGCCATTGATGATTCTGCAGATTGAATATTTCTGGACAAAAAACGCATGCTGTGACCTATTATTAAAATTGCTTGGCTTCCTACCAGCCAGGGCAAATATTTATTTGTTATAAAAACAATACCTAGGGCCAATAGTATTCCGGGCACGATTGACCCCAAGTGGCAAAAACTGTTCAGCACAGTTGTTATTTTTGATGGACGTCTGTATTTCATATAAGCAATGGGCAAGGACAGCGCCATGGTGATAAAAGCTACTCCAACGCTAATAATTAGGCTGTTTTTTATATAATATAAAGTTTTTATGCCAACCACCCCTTGATGAATTGCTTTGACACTCCAAAACAGGAGGGTAGTCAATGGGAGGACAAGAGAGAAAAATAAAACAAAAAGTATAAAAAGCCAAGCCAATGGTTTGAAACGTCCTATTTTTAGTGGGTTCATCACTCGATTAGATTTTGGATTTTGATAAAAAGAATTATTTTTTAATAATTTTGCTTTTAAGGCCAAGACAAAAAAGCCAAATGCTATCAGCAAAGTGCTCAATATGGATGCCCCGGATCGATCCAGCTTTCCTACCATTTGAAAATAGATACTGCTGGTGAAGGTTGTATACCGAAGCATTGATACAGCTCCAAAATCAGCTATTATATAAAAAAGAATTATCATGCTGCTAGATAATATGGCAGGTTTCACAAGAGGGAGCATTACTCTTTTGAATATGCTAGAGTAGGAAGCACCACAGGAACGGCCTGCCTCTTCATAGTTGCCGCTGATTTTTCTAAGGCTGGCTGAAACTGTCAAGTAGGTATAAGGGAATGTAAACATTGACAGTATGAAGGCGACAGAGAAGAAAGAAAACACATCTATGATGCTGCTGCCTACCAACGAGTACATAACTCCCCTTTTGCCAAATATTATTATATAGGTAAGGGCACCGATATAAGGGGGAAAAACCAAGGGAAGAGTAAATAAAAGTCTCATATATTTTTTCCAGGGCAGATCGGTATGCTCTATGAGCCAAGCAAGTATGACTCCAAGAATGGTTGTAAACAGAGCAACAATTACTGCCAGAGATATTGTGTTCCACATAAGGATAGGAACTCGAGAGCGAAAAAGTATCTGCCATTTTTCCCAAGGAGCAGCAGCTGCTCTTGATAGTACATATATCAAGGGCAGCACCATGGCAAAAGCTGCTAACAGGTTTATAAGAAGAAGGGCTAATCCCGGCGGCTTGCCCTTCCAAATATTCAACCAAGTTCTATTGATAAGACCCATGCTCATCTCCTCCTAGTCCGAATAACCTGCCTCTTCCATCATTTCTATAGTTTCTTCCCATAAGGGTCCAACATTGCTCAAATAGGTATCCGCAGCTTTGTATTCATCATACTCTATGCCTTCAATGCCAGGTATTATGGGTGTCTCATCATTCAGCTTCTGTTGCTCGGGCTGCAGCAAAAATTGGATTAAGCTTAAAGCATTTTTTGGATGCTTGCTGTATCTTGTTATAGCTGCACCGGAAACATTTGAAAAAGTACCTATTTCACCTTCTCCTTGATCAGGGAATATTACGCCTACATTATTCATGCCCTCTTCCAATAGCTGTGTCTTATAATGATAGTTGTTTACAAAGCCGAACTTCACCTCTCCACTGCCGACAGCCCTTCGCACATCGGTATGGCTTTGCAATATCAATGGCTTGTTAGCCATTATTCCTTTTAAGAGCTCAAGAGTCTTTTCGGGACCTATTATAGATCTTATTGAAGCAAAATAGGTGACCATAGATTCATTTCCTGCTCTGTTAATGGTGAACTGACCTTGGTACTTTGGATCAACTATATCAAAGATTGACTTTGGCACATCTTCAGCTTTGATGAGATCTTTGTTATATATGAATACTCTGCATCTCACAGTCACACCAACCCAGGTACCATCCTTTGCCCTGTAGTTCTCAGGCACCACTTCTAGAGCATCCTTGTTTATGGGTGTCAGAGCATTTTCTAAGCGAAGATATTCAAGGATGCCTGCATCATTGGACAAGAATACATCAGCTTGAGTATTTTTTCCTTCCTCTACAATTCTATGAGCATATTCTGTAGCCTTTCCCGATATGAGATTTACCTTTATGCCTGTTTGCTGCTCAAATCTTTCAACCATAGGAATGATGAACTTTTCTTGGCGCCCACTGTATATGGTAAGTTCTTTAGCCTCTTCTGTGCCTGATACAACGGGTTTTTTGGTAGTTATACAACCGGCGAAAACAAGAACCAGAGAAAGCATAATTATTACAAGAACTAACGTTATTTTTGGATAAAACAATTTCACGCTAACACCTCAGCTTTCTTTGGTACAAAATATGCAGCTTTGTCCGTAGTGTTACATTGTAAAGTAATAAAAATATTGGCAAAATTAGTACAAAAGTAACAGGAGTATTTACATCTATTGGCGAATTATGTATGATAATATATAATTATGTGTATATTACTCAATCGAACTAAATTATTTTTGGATGTGATGGTTTATTATGCTAAAACTAATAGTTAGTTTAATAGTAATTCCTGCTTTCGTTTTATTTATTTGTACTATTATTGTTAAGATTTTTAATGAAGCTTTGCTAAAAAAAGATTATAAGCTTTCAATTAAATTTTCTTATCTTATTAGCGGTTTTATAATCTTAGTGCTATCAGTTATTCTGGGAAAAAATATTTTATATTATCTCCTATGATGCAAAATGATAGCGTTTTGCTATTGGAGGAACAAAAAACTAATAGATTTTATAAGGGGAGAAGTATTATGTCAAAAGTAATGACGATGCTGGAAAAATTTCGAATAGTAGAAAAAACAGATGGTGAAAAGACAGAGATTGTTAAAGCTAAGGAAAGCAAAGAAGTAGAAGCAGCTAAGGGTCAAAAATTTGACAATAAACATCAACGCTCTGAAAACAATGGGAAAAATGCGAGATCATCTAATAGAGAGGAGGATAAACCGATATTGGAAAAAAGCACATTTGAAAAAAATAAAACAATAGAAGAAATCTATTCTGTTTATGAACTGGAGAAAAGCAATATTAATACAATTTTCATGTTGGGTAACTTTATAAATGCTCTCCCAGAAAATCTACCCTATGCAGTACGAAAATCTTCAGTAATGAATATTATTAGTGCTTCAAATACAAATATAAATGTTCTAATGTCAGATGGGGAAAGAAGACTGAAAGTGCTCAATCAATTTGCCAATGATTATAGCAGTTCGGTTACAGGTGTAATTTATAAGCATAAAGAAGAAATAAAAAAATTAAAGCAGATGATAGATTATTACGAAGAAGAGATCGCAGCAAAGCAAACCATGCTTGAGGAACAAAATAATGTAATAAAGTATGAAACACAAAGAATTAATAATATTATTGGATTTTTTAAGAAGGAAGAGTAACTGTCTTATTAAAATTTGCCACAAGATTTGAGGGATTCTATGGTAAAGAAAAAGTATAGATTTACTAAAGCTGCTAAAGTTGCTGGAGTACAATTATTTATTTGCTTAATTGGTTTGGTTGTCGGCTTTGTATGGGAGATACATGATCAGAATGAGAGATGGGATAAACTGATTTACCCGGGCGTCAAAGTGGCTGATGTTGATTTAAGCGGTAAAACCAAGGAGCAAGGAATAAGGTTAGTTGAGTCTAATTATATAGATTTATTGTTCAAAGAAGGCATCAATGTAATCGTCAATGATAAAACTTATGCTATGGATTGCTCCAAGCTTATTTCGGACTATGATGTAGAGAGCGCCGTTGATAAGGCCATTATTGCAGGTAAAAGCTTAAGCTTTTTTAATAAATATCAGATTATTAAGCAAGGGATATCCAATAGCTATAATATTACATATGAATATGATGATAATTACTTAAGAGACTTTATAAGTATAATAGAGAGAGATATTAATAGAGAACCGGTAGATGCGAGTATTACAGCCACACCCGAAGGAAATGTAAAAGTTACCGATGATATTTTGGGATATAAACTTCAAGTTGAAAAACTCGAAGTTTATATTAAAGATAATATTGAATCCGGTTCTTTAGATGACATTATTTTGGAAGCCCCTGTAGAAGAGATAACAGCTTTAATAACTTCTGATAAACTAAATCCTATTGACAAGAAACTAGCTTCATTTAGTACAAGCTTTGTTTCATTCTCAAATGCGAGAGCACATAATATTGGACTAGCTGCCAAAGCTATTAACGGCAGCATTCTTATGCCCGGAGAAATATTTAGTTTCAATGATTATGTAGGTGAAATATCAAGAAAAAAGGGCTTTGTTATAGCTCCCGTCCTAGAAGATGGTAATTATAAGCCTGGGGTCGGAGGCGGCATATGCCAAGTATCAACTACTCTTTATAGGACGGCTTTAGATAGTGGTTTAAAAATTATAGAGAGAAGCAAACATGGGTTGCCTTCATCATATATTGGATTGGGGTTGGATGCTACGGTTTACTGGGGAAGCATAGATCTTAAATTCCAAAACACCCTAGAATATCCAATGCTTATTGAGGCATATACTGACAAAAAGAGTTTATACATTAATATGTACTCTAATTCCAACTTAGCCAATAGAACCTATGCTGTGAAAAATAATGTATATATGAAGATACCGGCAGCAACGAAAATTATTGATGATCCAGATTTGCCCTTGGGTGAAACGGTTGTGTTTAAAAAGGGAGCCGATGGGTATAAGGTAAAGGTCACTAGAGAAACCTATGAAGAGGGCAAGTTAATAAACTCAGAAGTTATATCAAATGATTATTATAAGCCTGTTGATGAAATAATAAAAAAAGGTATTAAAAATGATGCGTGATAGGATGGTAAAGATGTTTATCATCCTTTTGCTTACTTCAACAGATCTTTCGGCAAAGCAATATATAAAGAACAAGGAAGCCTTTAGGGCACCCTTATTCTTTGTTGAACGAGACTTCATTCAAAGGGGGATTCCCCCCCTGAATGTTAGCCGAGTCCATACTGGACTTAGCCGCCCTTGGGCACCCGCCGCCTGCAGAGGCGGGGGTCTTAGGGCGGATTGGTTCAGTGATAAACATTACTGATGAAGCTTTAATCAAAGCTGTGATTTGGTCACCTACATTAATTTTCATATCCTCTACCGAGCTTTTTGTTATCACACCTACAATTTTAATCCCATTACCTGCATCAATTTCTACCTCTGAAGTCACTATGCCATTTTTAACATTTACAACTTTTCCACTAATTTTATTTCTGCCGCTTATTTTCATACTTTATACCATCCTCTGGATTGCATCTCTTTGAACAATGTTTCTGCATGCTCTTGCTCTTCTTTTTGTATATGCTGAAGCTGCTTCCTTATATTTGTATCTGCAGATTCTAGTACTGCATTGTTATATGAGCTGGAGACATGCTTTTCGGTAGATAGCATATCATTTAGGAGTTGAGCATCAGTAAAACCTAAATTTTGACTAACACTAGAAAAATCTCCTTGAGGGCTGTTATAGGTTCCAAATATATTTTGACTGCTCATTCCACTACCCGACAGCATACCATTTAATGTGTCAGCATGCTGCTGTTCTTTGTTGGACAAGTCTGTAAATACCTGCTTCAGTTTTGAGTCTTGAGCCATAGCAGCATATTGTTGATATTTTCTTATACATAAGTATTCTGCATTGAGATTATCCTCGATCAAAGTCTTTTCCTTATTAGATAAAGCCATAAACATAAACTCCCTTCATTAATATATTGAGTTACTAATATTTAGTATGGCTTTTTTGCAAATTAATATTTATTATATTGGGAATAATAATTGCATACTCACAGGGCTGGCTAAAATATAATATTTACAAATATTTTCAAATAATAGTTGCATATTGTAAATAATGGTGATATACTTAGCAAGAAGTGTGAGGAAATCACATTTTGAGATTGAAAACGATTAACGACATTTCTCTTTTGGGGCGTTGAGTCAATCAGTTTTAAATCTTAATAAAAATTGAAAAAGGAGGAATGTTGAAATGGCAGATAAGAATTTAACATGCAAAGACTGTGGAAAAGAATTTGTATTCACAGAAGGTGAACAAGAATTCTATAAGGAAAAAGGTTTCGAAAACGAACCACAAAGGTGTGCTGATTGCAGAAGAGCAAAGAAGCAACAGAACAACAACAGAGGATTTAGAAGATAATTCTATATTAGCAATCAAACCCTATAAGAATTAAATCTTATGGGGTTTTTGTGTTGTAAATAATATCTAGAGCGTTGCAAATAATAATAGCAAGAAAATGAAAATGAAAGAAGGAATTTAATGGATAATATAAAATTTAATGATTTAGGGCTTAATGAAAAAGTGCTCAAAGCAATAGATGAAATGGGCTTTGAAGAGCCCTCAAAAATACAAGAAGAAGTCATACCAGTTGTATTGGAAGGCTTTGACGTAATTGGTCAAGCTCAGACAGGAACAGGCAAAACCCTAGCCTTTGGAGCGCCTATATTAAGTAAGCTAGATAGGACAGAAGGTAAAGTAAACACAATTATCTTGACCCCAACAAGAGAACTTGCTATACAGGTCAATGATGAATTAAACCGAATAGCCAAGTTTAGCAGAGTAAAGCTGCTCCCCGTATACGGCGGTCAGCCCATAGAAAGACAAATCAGTGCTTTAAGAAGAGGCATAGACATTATAGTAGGAACACCGGGCAGGGTGCTGGATCTTATAAGAAGAAACATAATTGATCTTAGCAAAATAAAATTTCTGGTTCTTGATGAAGCAGATGAGATGCTAGACATGGGATTTATAGATGATATAGAAGAAATAATAAAAAGCAGCAGCAAAGATAGGCAGACCATGCTTTTTTCTGCTACTATGCCCGATGAAATAAGAAAGCTGTCAAAAAAGTACATGGAAGATGATAGAAAGCATATCTCAATAGTAAAAAGCACCATGACAGTTGCAACAGTATCTCAGTTTTATTATGAAGTAAAACAAAAAGACAGGTTTGAATCCTTATGTAGAATACTGGATGTGGATGAGCCTACCAGCGCAATAATATTTTGCAAAACAAAAAAGGGCGTAGATGAGCTGGTAGAAGCTTTGGATTTGAGAGGCTACAATGCTGAAGGCATGCATGGTGATATGAATCAAAGCCAGAGGCTCAGCACCTTGAGAAAATTCAAGGAAGGAAATCTGGAATTTTTAGTAGCTACTGATGTGGCAGCGAGGGGTATTGACGTGGAAAATGTATCCCATGTAATAAACTATGACCTCCCCCAAGACACTGATTCTTATGTTCATAGAATAGGAAGAACCGGTAGGGCTAATAGGGAAGGAACTGCTTACACCCTAGTAACTTCAAGAGAATACTATATTCTAAAGCAGATAGAAAAAGGGACCAGGAGCAAAATAAGAAGAAAAGAAGTACCCTCTATTGATGAGATATTCCTTACAAAATATAAGAGCACTGTGGAGAGGGTAAAGGAAGTAATAGAAAAAGAAGAGCATAAGAGATTTGTATCTTTGGCTACAGAGTTGGATGAGGAATACAATTTAGTTGACGTAGCCGCCGCCTTAATGAGCATGGTCCTTGAGAAAGAGCTGGGCTCTAGCTACGCAGAGGATAACATAGGTTCTTCAACCAGCTATGTAAGACTGTTTCTCAGTATAGGGAGGATGGATAGGATAAATCCTAAGGCTCTCTTGGAGTTCTTCAGCGACTCTGCAAATACAGACAAAGAAGACATAGGCGACATAGATATTATGGAAAAGTTCACTTTTGTCAATGTGACAGAAGAAGCGGCAAAATCCATAATGAAATATTGTTCCGGCAAGAGATTGCTTGGTAGGAAGGTCAATATAGAAATATCAAGACCTAAATAAATGTGTGAAAAAAGCAGCTAAGTATTATTTAGCTGCTTTAATATATTTCTACTTGACTTCCGCCACCTCATTTATCAGATTATTGAAAATCTGTTTCACAGGTAGTATTTCTTTAATCTTGTAAACGAGCTCTCCTGCAAACATCAAGGCTTCCTCAGGATTGCCGCTGTCACATGCATTGATAAGAGATTTCATTATGCAAAAATTATGGTTGCAGCGTTTTAGGCATGCATTACACTTGTCAATGCTTTTTGATTTTCCGCTTTCCACTAGGTTATAGAAATCATTTCTTATGCATTGACCAGGTAAGCCAACAGGACTGGAGACAAGAACCACGTCCTCCTTGCTTGCCTTTAGATACAGGGCTTTCATTTCCTTTGAAGCATTGGATTCTTCACTGGCGGCAAATCTGGTTCCCATTTGAACTCCGCTGGCACCAAGCTTTATTGCATTAGCAATATCCTTTCCGTCTATTATTCCACCTGCAGCTATGACGGGAATGTTTACTTCTTTGCAAATTTCAGGAAGAATGTCCTTCATGGGTCTAGTTGTACCTAGGTGACCTCCTGCTTCCTTGCCCTCAGCAATTACAGCAGCTGCTCCCAGCTTTTCAGCCATTACAGCCAGTTTTGCAGAGGAAACAATGGGTATTATAGGAGTGTTATATTCTTTGCCCCAGGAAAACATATCCCGTGAAAAGCCCGCTCCTGATATGAACAGGTCAATACCTTCCTTCATAGCAGTTTTAACTAGGTCTGAAAACTCCTTAACTGCAAATAATACATTGACGCCTATTATACCTGTTGTCATTTTTCTGGCTAATCTGATTTCATTTATGAGCTCATCAAGACTCATGCCCGTGCCTGCAATGATTCCTACGCCACCTTCATTGGCTACTGCCGCAGCAAGGCGGGCAGTAGATATTCTCACAGCCATACCCCCTTGTATTATGGGTACGGGAACAGTTATATTTCCTATTTTTAACTCCCTTAATACCATTTCTTTCTCCTATCTTTAGCACCTGGTGCTATATGTTGATACTATTATATCATGCCAAAACAAATACAACAAATAATTTTTTGCAGCATGGCATTATGTGATAATTGTTACGGTTTTTATCTCTTTAATTGATTATACTAGAATCATCAAAATAAAATAAATTTAGAGGAGGAAATATAAATGACAAATAAAATCTTTCAATTAGAAACATTGACATGTCCCAGTTGTGCTTCAAAAATAGAGGCAGTTGTAAAGAAGATAAAGGGTATAAGCGAGGTTGAGGTTCTATTTTCTTCTAGTAGGGTAAAGACATCCTTTGATGAGGGATCCACAAATCAAGAGGAAATCAAAAAGACGATAGAAGCATTAGGCTTTGATGTCTTGGGTGTAAAATAAAGGTGTTGCAGTAATGTTTAAAATGAGCAGGGGGCAAAGGGTAATAATTTCAGGACTTTTGATTCTACTATCCTTTGCCCTGAAATTTCTAAATTTCAATCCCCTGTTGAAGGATGCCTCAATGATCGCAGCCGCTGTGGTTGCTGGATACCCTATAGCCTTAAATGCCTTTAGAGCTATTAAATTTAAAATAATAGGCATTGACGCCTTAGTCACCCTTGCTGTTACAGGAGCACTTATAATAGGAGAATATTGGGAAGCGGCAGCAGTTACCTTTCTTTTCATGTTTGGAGCCTATTTGGAAGGAAAGACCTTGGAAAAGACTAGATCTGCCATAAAGGCTTTGCTAGACTTGGCACCAAACACAGCCAATGTTATAAGAAACAATACAGAAATAGAAATTCCCGCTGAAGAAGTAATAAAGGGCGAAATAGTAATAATAAGGCCGGGAGAAAAAATACCTGTAGACGGCACTGTGGTGGAAGGCAGCTCCTATGTCAATCAGGCTGCCATAACCGGTGAATCTATCCCTGTAAGCAGGGGAATAGATGAGACAGTCTTTTCCGGAACCGTTATAGAATCAGGATATATAAAGGTGAGAGCCGATAGAGTGGGAGATGACACAACCTTTGCACGAATATTGCATATGGTTGAGGAAGCCCAGGATAAAAAGGCTAAGACACAGAAATTCCTCGAAGTTTTTTCAAAATACTATACACCGTCTATAATAGTTTTAGCAGCACTAGTTTTTATAATAACAAGAGATGTCGAGTTAGCTCTCACATTGTTAGTCATAGCTTGCCCCGGAGCCCTTGTAATTTCCACACCCGTGTCCATAGTAGCAGGTATAGGCAATGGAGCAAAGCATGGAGTTCTAATAAAGGGTGGAGAAATAATAGAGAAGCTGGGTACGGTAAAGGTATTGGCTTTTGATAAAACAGGTACCCTTACCATCGGCAAGCCTAAAGTAACAAAAATTAAAACTTACAAGGTTGAAGAAGAGGAGCTCTTGAGAATAACTGCCATTGCAGAGGGTTATTCAGAACATCCTCTGGCAAGAGCTATACTGGAAGAAGCAAGTAATAGACTTGGAAATAATCTGCCCAGCCCGGAAGACTCGGAAATAATAGCCGGTCATGGACTTAAGGTAAAAATAGAGGGAAGAACGGTATTAGTCGGAAATCGCAAGCTTATTGAAGAAAACAATATAAAAATATCAGATGAAGTTGAAGAATATATAAGAGAAGAAGAATCTCTGGGTCAGACAGTAGTCATAACAGCAGATGAAGATAAAATATTAGGTGTGATATCTATAGCCGATGATATCAGAGAAGGCGCCGATATACTTATCCGAAAGCTTAAGGCTAAAGGAATAAAGAGAATAGTCATGCTAACAGGAGACAACAAAAGAGCTGCATCAGCCATATCTAAGAAGCTTGGCCTAGATGACTATTATGCAGAATTGCTGCCGGAAGGCAAAGTTGAGATGCTCAAAAAGCTTCAAGAGGAATATGGAACCACGGCTATGGTAGGAGATGGAGTGAA
>JAQUTA010000041.1:0-5863 GCA_028709965.1 Lutispora sp. | reverse complement strand
GGCTATGGTGCCAGGCACGACACTTAGACAGTTATTGAGGCTCTTTAAAATAAAAGGGCTTCTTTTTCCTTTTAGATTCATATGTTAAAGGAAAAATCACTTTTATGTAGAAGTATATACTTGGATAATAATCAATGAGGAGGTATACATAGTGAGTAAGCTGAACCTGAAAGAAATGGGATTTGCTACAAAGGCTATACATGGAGGCCATGTGGACAATGCAGCTGGGGCGTTAGCTACGCCGATTTATCAATCCTCAACGTTTGTGTTTGACTCAGCAGAACAAGGCGGCAGGAGATTTGCCTTAGAAGAAGGCGGATACATATATACCAGGCTCGGTAACCCAAACAGTACCGAATTCGAAGAAAAAATAGCGTTATTAGAGGGCGCAGAGGCAGCTATGTCAATGGGTTCCGGTATTGGAGCTATAACATCGGCCTTTTGGACCGCATTAAAAGCTGGAGATCATATAGTTGCAGCAGATACATTGTACGGATGCACCTTTGCGTATCTAAATCATGGCATAAGCCGCTACGGTGTTGATGTCACCTTTGTAAACACTAAGGATCCGGAAAATGTTCGATCTGCCATGAAACCTAATACCAAGGTTGTGTACCTGGAATCACCTGCAAACCCGACTATGGATATTGCCGACATTGGAGCTATAAGTAAAATTGCCCATGAAGTTGAGGGCTGTTTGGTATTTGTAGACAACACCTATTGCACACCATATATTCAAAGGCCTATAGAGCTTGGCGCAGATGTAGTATTGCATTCTGCTACAAAATATTTAAATGGCCACGGTGATGTTATAGCTGGAGTTGTAGCTGGCACCAGGGAATTCATAGACCAGGTTAGACTATTTGGAGTAAAGGATATGACTGGTTCAGTCCTAAGTCCCTTTGATGCATATTTGATATCAAGAGGTATGAAGACATTAGAAATAAGAATGGAAAAGCATTGTGAAAATGCAATTAAGGTAGCAGAATTCTTAGAAAAGCACCCGGCAGTTGATAAAATATATTATCCAGGCTTAAAGAGTTTTCCTCAATATGAATTAGCCAAGAAACAAATGAAACTTCCTGGCGCTATGATAGCTTTTGAGATAAAGGGTGGCGTAGAAGAAGGCAAGAAGTTGATGAATAACTTGAAGCTATGCGCTTTAGCAGTCAGCCTAGGTGATGCAGAAACTCTCATCCAGCATCCGGCTTCCATGACTCATTCACCATATTCCCCTGAGGAAAGGGCAGCTAGCGGCATAAGTGATGGACTGGTGAGACTTTCTGTAGGCTTAGAAAATGTAGAGGATATTATTGCTGATTTAAAGACTGTATTAGATACTCTATAGGCATACAAAAGCCACTGCTTGCGTTAATTAGCAAACAGTGGCTTTGTTTATATCCGTTCCTTTAAACTTCTACAATCCAGCCTTCCGGGGCCTTTACATCGCCAAATTGTATACCACAAAGGGTTTCATAAAGCTTTTTGGTGACAGGACCTACTTCCTTCTCACTGTAGAATACATGAAGATTTCTTTTGTATTCTATTCCTCCAATAGGAGTTATTACTGCAGCTGTGCCACAAGCTCCTGCTTCAGCAAACTCATCCAGCTTATCAACAAATACATCTCTTTCCTCAACCTCCATGTCGAGATAATCCTTAGCCACCTGCATCAAGGAATACTTTGTTATGCTAGGTAGGATAGAAGGTGATTTGGGAGTCACAAATTTATTATCCTTAGTTATACCAAAAAAGTTTGCAGCTCCTACTTCTTCAATCTTTGTATGGGTTGCAGGGTCAAGATAAATGCAGTCTGCGAAGCCCCTCTTTACAGCTGATTCGTGAGGCATCAGACTTCCTGCATAGTTTCCTCCAACCTTTGCAGCACCGGTACCATAGGGAGCCGCCCTATCGTAATCTGAAACTGAGAAGTTTACAGGATTCATGCCGCCCTTAAAATACGGTCCTACAGGTGAGCAAAATACGGAGAATATAAATTCAGGTGCAGGTTTAACCCCAATATTATCTCCAACACCAATTAAAAAAGGTCGAAGGTATAAAGTAGCTCCGCTTCCATAAGGAGGTACATAGGCTTCGTTAGCTTTTACTACTTGTACGCAGGCATCAACGAATCTTTCTATTGGGAATTCAGGCATCATAATCCTTCTGCAGCTATCCTGCATTCTGGCTGCATTTCTATCAGGTCTGAAGAGTTGAACCTTTCCTTCCTTGGTTCTGTATGCTTTAAGTCCTTCAAAGCACTGTTGCCCATAATGAAGGGATGTTGAGGCTTCACTGATATGGAGCACATTATCCTCTGTCAATGCTCCTTCATCCCACTTTCCGTCCTTCCAATATGATATGTAGCGATAATCGGTTTTCATATAGCTAAAACCTAGCTTACCCCAATCAATATCAACGGGTTTTCTCATAAATCATACTCCTTTCAAAACTTTCTAACATCATTATATCTTATTATACTAGATAAAGGAATTCATACAAGATATATACTTCTGAGGACATACTAGCCCTAAAAAGTGTATAATAATAATTGAATGTTAGTTTAGTGTTAATAAATAGGGGCGGGTGATTTTGATGGAGGATTTTACATTAGGCAGACTTTATCAGCAATCCATAGAGAGGGATTCCAAGAAAGCCCATGGGAAATA
This sequence comes from Lutispora sp., assembly GCA_028709965.1. Taxonomy (GTDB): domain Bacteria; phylum Bacillota; class Clostridia; order Lutisporales; family Lutisporaceae; genus Lutispora. Next base: position 3,194 of record JAQUTA010000041.1, on the reverse strand, counting down.
TTACACACCTGATTATATAATAGATTTTATGCTGGACAAGACCTTAGCTAATGCTAATGTGACTGAGAAGCCATTTATAAAGATTTTAGACCCTGCCTGCGGCTGTGGTTTCTTCCTGATAAAGGCTTATGATATGCTAAAGGAAAAGTTTAGGGAAGCCCTTCCACAATTGAGGGACAAATATAAGGACGATAGCTATTGGCAAGAAGAAAACCTGCACTATCATATTCTTAAGCATTGTCTTTATGGAGCCGATATAGACAGAGATGCTCTATGGCTGTGTTCTGCAAGCCTTTTGACCAAGGATAAAAATAAATATTACGATGATCTAAATATAATGTACGGCGACAGCCTCTTTCGCTGGGATAAATATTATGATGAGAAGCAGATAAGCCAAGAGCTTGAAGAGTACAGACTCATATATGGCATTAAGAATTTAAGAGATGATAAGATTGAATATATGGATAGAGAAAATGCAGAAGAGATTTTGCAGAAGAGCAAATTTTGGTCAAGGAAGTATGACTATATTATCGGAAACCCTCCTTATGTAGGGCATAAAGAGCTTACAATGGACTACAAAAGATGGTTGCTGGATGAATATAAAGAGGTTTTTCGGGACAAATCTGACCTTTCTTATTGCTTTTATCAAAGAGCTTTAGAGACAGTGGCGGATGAGGGTATGATCACCTATATCTCCTCAAGGTATTTTATGGAAAGCCCTACAGGGAGAAATTTGAGAAAATATCTCCAAAATAGAAGTAAAATAATTCAGATAGTGGACTTCTATGGAGAAGAAATATTTAAAGGAGTAGGAGTAGCCACTGCAATATTCTTCCTTTCACCAGATGACTCTGGTGACAACAGGATAGAAATATGGAAGTATGATAGAGGTAAAATAAAAAACATAGATTCTAAAGATTTTCAGATATTTAATGTTAAGCAAGACAAGCTTTTGGAAGACAGATGGATTTTGATTTCTGATGATAAAAGATATAAATTAGATACCATTGAAGCAGCCTGCAAAATAAGGTTAAAAGACATAGCTGAAAGCTTCCAAGGAATAATTACCGGCTGCGACAAAGCATTTATTATGGATGAGCTCATGATAAAAACTTTATCTATAGAAGAAGAACTATTAAAGCCTTGGATAAAAAACAGCCATGTGGATAGATATAGAGTAAAGGAAAGCAATTTAAAATTGATATATTCGGATTATATAGATGAGCCCCTAAAATACCCTAATAGCATAATGCATATAGAAAAATATAGGGATCGCTTGGAACAAAGAAGAGAATGCAAAAAGGGCATGAGGCTTTGGCATCAACTTCAATGGGGAAGGATACCACAGCTTTTCATGAAAGATAAAATAGTATATCCCTATAAAAGCAAGAGCAACAGATTTGCATTGGATACAAAAGGCTGTTTCTGCAGCGCAGATGTTTACTCATTCACGTTGAAAGATGGCGTAGAGGGTTATACTCTGCCTTTCTTACTTGGAGTGTTGAACTCTAGCATATATGAATTTTATTTCAAACTCTTCGCTAAAAATATGGGAAGCGGCGTATTTGATTATTATCCCAATACTGTAATGGAGCTTAAGATACCTGATTATGAAGCTTGCAAGGAAATAGAGCCAATAAGCATTGAGCTTACGAAGCTATATGAGGAGGGTGCATCACCGGAAAGTATAGAAGCTTTAGAAGCCAAGATAGACAGCATATTAGCAGCTTATTTTGGTTTGAAAGGGTGGTAAGTGCCAGGCACGTCAGATAGACAGTTATTCGCATGCTGACTGGAGCCTAGTTAACGGCTGGTGTTAGAAACTATTTTGAAGGGGTGAGCAAGATGAACATACAGATATTTGGAATAGATAAATGCTTTGACACAAAAAAAGCTCAGAGATATTTTAAAGAAAGAAATATTAAATTTCAATTTATTGACTTAAATATTAAAGGATTGAGCAAAAGGGAGCTGGAAAGCGTAGCTTCTGCTGTGGCTTTCAATGATTTATTTGACAAAAAGTCAAAAAGTTATGAAAGGCTTAACTTACATAAGATAAGCGGCAGGAGCACTAGAGAAGAAATACTCTTAAATAACCCTGAACTTTATATGACTCCCATTGTGAGAAACGGTAAGTTCGCAACAGTAGGTTATAAGCCGGAAATATGGGAAACATGGGAGTGATTTACACAGTCCCTTTTAGATTTTTCTATTGACACGGTTCTTGCTGAATTATATACTACAATTAGTAATTTACTAATTTACTAATTGTAGTATAATTATTTGGAGGTAAAAAATTATGAAAATACCAACTACATTGAAGCATAAACCGGTAATAGTATCCGAAAACTATGAAAATGTTGACGGAAGATATGCCTATGATACAGATGCCAAGGGTCTCTCATTGGGATTAGCTCAATGGAATGACCGAGGCAAGGTGGATATTTCGGCCAAAGTCTGGAGATACACAGGAGAAAAATGGTCGAGACAGTCTGAAGAATTGCCTTTGCATAGGGTGCTAGATCTTGCAATACTTGTTTGCAGGACAAAGCTGCATTTTAGAGAGGCTTATCGATATGAGAAGCTATATGATACTGAAAACCCTGTAATTGACAGAGTGGGACTGCAGGGCGATGCCATGACAGTGGAGGTCTGCACTGACAACGAAAAGATTGATGAGGATATCAAGCTCTTCAGCCAGGCACTCAGCAGCGATGATGAGCTTATTGGTGAGAGATTATTTACGCTTTCAAGAATACTGAAGGAGATGGGGTATTGATAGATGAGCAAAGAAAACAAGGAAGTCAATATCTCAGCTTTCCTGGATGAGGATGGCAGAATTAAGCAGTGGCCGGCAGCCAGTAAAACCAAGATAGCTGTAGTGGGCTATTTGGCAGATAGATTTAAAAAAGTCAGGATCTATAATGAAAAAGAGGTCAATAGGATCGTTGATGAATGGCATACCTTCGGAGATTGTTTTTTATTGAGAAGGTCCCTCATAGATTATAAGTTTCTTGGAAGGACCCGTAACGGGGCAGAATATTGGGTCATCTCAAAAGAGGATGAAAAAGAAGGTGAAAGCTGATGGACAGAAAAAAGGAGCTTAAGGAACTATATAAGCAGATGAAGCCCGATATGGGCATATTCACAATTTATTCCAAAGTGAACAATAAGTGCTATATTCAGGCAACCCA
>JAQUTA010000141.1 GCA_028709965.1 Lutispora sp. | reverse complement strand
TGCCACTAAACGAAAGGAATTACCTGCGGTACAGTATCGCATCCGCTGTCACATAGAGAAGACCAAATCCTTCTTTAGTGTGACCTGTCAAGCTGAAGAAGGAGGAGATATTCTATGAATAATGTAGAAAAAAGGTTAACTACATCATCCATGGCTATTGGGGGACTCCTTGCAGGTATGAGCATTATCTTAACCAGATTTTTTGCTATATACCTAGTGGGCGGTTCCGTCAGACTCAGCTTTGGAGAAATACCCATTTTATTGTCAGGGATAATGCTAGGCCCAGTAACAGGAGGGCTTACCGGAGCAATTGCAGATCTCGCAGGAATGATGATGTTTGGTGGCGGAGGAGGTCCGTACTTCCCGGGCTTTACCTTAAGCGCCATGCTCGTTGGAGTGATTCCGGGCTTAATATTTCATAAGACCAAAACAGATTATAGCCTGTGGAAAATTGTCTTGACTATTAGCATCACATCTTTACTAGTTTCTTTGGGGCTAGGCACTTTATGGCTTACTATACTACTGAAAAAAGGATTCTGGTTGTTACTGCCTTCTAGAATAATGGCGAGGTCGATTATGGCACCTATAGAAGTAGCAGTAATATACCTCATATTATCACGAGTTAAATTTAGGTAACTTTAATGCCGGGGAATGTCCCCGGCATTTGTTTAAAAAGGATAATTGAAGGAGGATTTGATGATGAGTGTTTCCAAGGATATAAAGTGGATAGAGAATTTAAAAGCTCGAAATAGTGGGTTTATTTCATCGGAAGTGGATTTTTCTTCTTCAGATAATGTAGCGGTTGTAAGAAAATTTCACAAAAGCTTTCCCCAATATGATGTTACCCCACTTCATAATCTATCAAATTTATCAAAGAGTTTAGGATTATCGAAGGTATGGGTGAAGGATGAGTCCTATAGATTTGGGCTTAACGCCTTTAAGGTCACAGGAGGCTCCTATGCAATTGGCAGATACATATGCGAAAAGGTTAATACGAAATTAGAGGACTTGACATATAGCAATTTAGTATCAGAAGAAACAAAAAGAAAGCTTGGGGATACTGTATTTGTTACGGCAACTGATGGAAACCATGGCAGAGGGATCGCTTGGGCTGCAAGAGAAATAGGGCAAAAATCAGTAGTATTCATGCCCAAGGGTTCCGCTTTGATGCGTCTTGAAAATATTAGAAAGGAAGGGGCTGAAGCCCAGATAACGAAATATAATTATGATGATTCAGTAAGACTTGCCAAGGAATATGCCGAAAATAATAATGGAATCATGGTACAAGATACAGCCTGGGAAGGCTATGAGGAAATTCCTATATGGATAATGCAAGGCTATACTACTATAGCAGATGAAATAGAAGAACAGATTAGCTCAATGGGCTTTGATGAGCCAACCCATATAATATTACAAGCGGGAGTAGGTTCCTTTGCAGCTGCGATACTTGGATTTTATGTTGCAAAATATAAAGGCAAGAGACCCATATCGATTGTAGTAGAGCCGGATAAAGCTGATTGTATATATAAATCAGCCTTAATCAATGATGGAAAGCCCCATCCAGTTACAGGAGATTTGGATACCATCATGGCAGGCTTGGCTTGCGGAGAGCCAAACACAATAGGCTGGGAGATACTAAGAGATTATGCGGATATGTTCATATCCTGCCCTGATTATGTAGCTGCAAGAGGTATGAGAATACTGGCAAATCCAATCGCTGATGATTCAAGAGTCATATCCGGAGAATCCGGAGCTGTTGGAATAGGCTTAATAAGCTTGATAATGCAAAAGCCTGAGTATAAAGAGTTGAAGAATAAACTGAAATTAGGCAAAGACTCAAGAGTACTTATAATCAGCACAGAAGGAGATACAGATGTTGAAGGCTTTAGAAAAGTAATCTGGGATGGATATTGTCCTACACCATAAATGAGACACCGGGGACGATGAGTCACCGTCCCCGTGCTCCCCTTATATCAATAGCTTTCCATCCTTATAAATCAATTCCCCATCGGCAAAAATCTCTCCGCCATCCTTCATATCACATATCATATCCCAGTGGAGACTGGATTCATTTTTACTTCCACACTCCGGCATACCGGCCCCTAGGGCTATATGTATGGTTCCGCCTATCTTTTCATCAAACAGTATATTTTTAGTAAAATTTTTAATATCATAGTTAGTGCCTATAGCAAATTCGCCAACTAATTTGGCTCCTTCATCTATGTCTAGCATTTGGAGCAGATAATCCTCTCCTTTTGCTGCTTTTGCTTCCACTACTTTCCCATCCTTAAAGGTCAAATTTATATCTTCTACCTCTCTTCCATTATAAACAGCAGGATAAGTATATCTAACATGACCATTCATAGAATCCTCGACAGGTGAAGTAAACACTTCTCCATCAGGGAAGTTGACTTTGCCGTCGCAATTCTCCCATGTTCTGCCTTTGGTGCTCAACTTCAGGTGGGTATCCTTTGCTATTATTTCGAAATCTGACTTTGTATTCAATATTTTCACAAGTCTTTCCTGCTCCTCATGAACCTTAATCCAATGATCCACAGGGTCGTCGGAATCTATATGACCTGCCTCATAAACAAAATCCTCATACTCAGCTAACGACATTTCAGCATCCATTGCGCTGCCATTGGTAGGGAATTGAGTGCCACACCACTTTAAAGATCCGCTTCCAATCCTAGCCATATGTATTTTGCTATATTCCGTCATAGCTTGGGATCTGAGTTTCATCTTAACCGGATCTATATTGGTAAGTGCTTTGGTATTCTCCTCTCCCCATATGGTTAGATGTGCGTTTACTGTTTTAATCAAATCAATGGAATGCGGAGGAACATATGATAATTGTTCATCTGTTCCGTACTTGAAAAGAATTTCCGCATGATCTTCCAAGCTATTAAAAATTATGGGATGAGCACCGGCGATAAGAGCTTCCTTATAGACTTCTCTTACCAAAGGAGCGCATGAAATCTTGGATTGAATCATAACGGTCTCTCCCTTTTGGAGTCTCAAACTGTAATTTACTAATAATTTGGCCAGCTTGCTAATTCTAATATCTGCCACATTAACCCCTCCTCACTATCTATATAACAAACATTATATCATAATGAATTTTCTATGAATATGACATACTTATTATTTATACCTTATTATATAAATGTTTTTGGGGGTGGCAAAATTGAGACTTAGGCTGATAATAATTAACAGGTGGCTTTTATTAAAATTAGCATCTATGATTTTGATTCTTGTGCTGCTGTTTTCTTTTTCCAATCTTGTTTACACTGATGCTATTAATTCATATAGGCTTCCTATGAAAAATAAAATTATAATAATTGATCCGGGCCATGGGGGTGTTGACCCTGGGGCAGTAAGCAGAACAGGAGTGACAGAAGATGATATAAATCTCCGGATAGCACTGAAGCTTAGAAGACTTATAGAGCAATCAGGGGGGGTTGCCTTGATGATCAGAGAGGATGACAGCGGATTATATAGCGATGGCAGGACCAGAATTAGGGACAAAAAAAACGAAGATTTAAGAACTCGTCATGAGTTGATAAATAGTTCCGGAGCGGATATCTTTATCAGCGTGCATTTGAACAGTTTTCCACAGTCTCAATATTATGGAGCGCAAAGCTTTTATCAAAAAGGTGATGAGGAAGGCAAAAAAATTGCAGAGCTTATACAGAATGAACTTATAGAGGTAATTAAGAATCAAAATATCAGAAAAGCAAAAAGCATCGATACAGTATATATATTGAAAAATAAAAAAATGCCCGGAGCCTTGGTGGAATGTGGCTTTTTATCCAATTCGCGAGAAGAAAAGCTGCTGCAGGAGGATAAATACCAGGATAAAATAGCATGGGGCATTTTCATGGGAATCATGAGGTATTTTGAAGGTAATA
>JAQUTA010000140.1 GCA_028709965.1 Lutispora sp. | reverse complement strand
TACTGCAATAATTATGCTATGCTATAATTATGCTATGCTATAATTTTTGTTGAAATAGATTGTGGGAGATATTTTGAAGGAAAATAAAAAAGGTCTATATATAAAAATCGGAATTATCCTTATTTGCGCAGCTATATATTTTTTTGTTCAACCTGTAAAGATTGGAATAAATCAGGCTTGGACCATGCTTAGGATGCTGAATGTGGACGTAGCAAGAAATTACATATTGTCATTTGGCATATGGGCGCCTATAGTTTCTTTCCTGCTAATGGTTTTTCAATCGCTGATCGCCCCACTGCCTGCCTTCATAATAACCTTTGCTAATGCAGGCCTGTTCGGATGGATCAGAGGAGCTGTTTTATCTTGGTCAAGCGCCATGGCAGGAGCTGCTCTTTGTTTTTTCATAGCAAAATACTACGGTCGTAGTGTTGCAGAAAAACTTACAAGCAAATTTGCTTTAGACAGCATTGATGTCTTCTTTAAAAAGTATGGTAAATTTGCAATACTTATAGCAAGACTTCTACCCTTTGTATCCTTTGATATAGTCAGCTATGCAGCCGGTCTCACATCAATGAGCTTCTGGTCATTCTTCTGGGCTACAGGACTTGGGCAATTACCTGCAACAATAGTATACTCCTATGTAGGAGGCATGCTCACAGGCACAGTAAAAACCTTTGTGATGGGGTTACTGATATTCTTTGCACTAAGTGTATTGATATTTTTGATAAAGCAGCTATGGAATGAAAAAAATAAAGGCATAAGCAAAAACTAAAAGTTTAATTTCCACTTTCATATCCTCCCCAATGTTTATTATTAATTAGACATATAGCTTAAATTAGCAGTATTCTAAAAACACTAATTCCTTAGCTTCATTTCCTGACCAATAACTTCATTCCATGCATCAAATATCTCTTTAATAATAGCAGAACCTATTTTTGATATGAATACAAGCTGTGATTCTGTTTCAAGTGTATCTGAAGGCTTATAGTCTATTCTTCTATTTACCACATCAACTTGATTCCATCCATCTTCAAGTTCAAAAAATCCCTTAATTCTGTAAGCATTCTTCGAAACCTTATCAATGAATCTTGTCAAATCTTCCTTTTTAATCTTTCCCTGGAATGTCAAGTTTAAGGTTTTGGGCTTGTTTTCAGGGTTATTGGTAGAATCCTCACCCTCTGCCCATTGATTTTTCATTAAATCTTCATTAATAAAATCATAATTAAGCTTTCCAAACACTGATGTTTGGATTTCTACTATACTATTTATTTCTCGTATTTTGTTTTTTCTTTCATTTTCATCCCTCTTTTGCTGTGCTAAGTGCTGTAATTATTATTCTAATTTTTACCTCAAATTCTCCAGTATTTTCACAATCTCTTTTGGTTTTAGAATCTTCCCAAACGATACAACCTTCTCATCAATCACAAGAGCTGGAGTTGTCATCACTCCGTAAGCCATGATGTCTTTAAAATCTGTGACCTTAACGATTTCTGCCTTAATACCTGTTTCTTTGAGTGCTGCCTCAGTATTTTCTTTCAAAGCAACACAGTTTTTGCATCCTGAACCTAGAATTTTTATTATCATCATTCATCTCTCCTTAATTTTATTATAAATTTCATTATATTCTACATCAATAAATAACCAAAGGCATTAAAGGTATATCCAATTATAATAATGCCTAAAGTGACAATACCAACAAATATGGCTAAAAGCTTTTTCTTAACAACCTTATTCAACATAATAATAGACGGCAAGGAAAGAGCAGTTACTCCCATCATAAAGGAAAGAGCAGTTCCCAACCCTACACCCTTTAAGACCAAAGCTTCAGCAATAGGCAACGTTCCAAAAATATCAGCATACATGGGTACACCAACAAAAGTTGCTAGTAAAACTGAATACCATTTATCCTTTCCGAGTATCGCTGATATAACATCTTCCGGTATCCAATTATGGATTGCAGCTCCTATTCCCACTCCTATTAAAACGTATAGCCAAACTTTTTTAATAATGTCTAGTACTTGATCCTTTGCAAAGTTTATTCTGTCATGAGTAGTAAGCTCCTCTTGTTCTACTTCAAGAACCTTGTTGCCAAAAACAAAAGGCTCCACATATTCTTCCAGCTTCAGTTTACTTATAATGGTTCCGCCGATTACTGCCAGCACAATGCCAACAGCAACATAGGCTATAGCAATCTTCCAGTTAAATATGCTTGCCAGCAGAATAACAGAAGCTAAATCTACAAGCGGCGAAGATATTAGAAATGAAAATGTAACACCAATTGGCAGTCCTGCACTTGTAAAGCCTATGAATAAAGGAATAGAGGAACAGGAACAAAAAGGCGTAACAGTGCCCAATAAAGCACTCAATATATTAGCTGAAATTCCATTAAATCTACCTAATATTTTTCTCGTTCTCTCAGGCGGGAAAAAGCTTTGTATATATGAAATCACAAAGATTAGAACCGAGAGCAATATGAATATTTTTATAACGTCATAGATAAAAAAGTGAATACTTCCACCTACTCTGCTTTCTACATCCAATCCAAACACATTCTTGACAAGCAAGGTCACTAAGTTATGGAGCCACTCCATTTTTAGCAGCTGTCTATTTAACCATTGAAATATAATCAAAATATCATCTCCTTAACATTCTGCGCTGCAGTCAATGCATTCAACATTTTTTATTTCGATAGAGTTAAACAGTTCCTTAATTGTATTTAAACTCTTATCATTTATTGAATATTTCATCCAAATACCATCTTTCCTACCATTCACTAAGCCGCTTTCGCATAGTATTTTCATATGATAGGAAAGAGTAGGCTGGGTTATATGAAACTCCTCAAGTATTTTGCAAGCACAGAGCTCACCATCAGAAAGCATATGAAATATCTTTAACCTGGTCTCTTCTCCTAGCGCTTTCATGAACAATGCATATTCTTTATAATTGTTTCCCAAATTCCTCACTCCTATCTTAGCAAAGCTATTGCTAGCAGCACTTATTACCGCCTGAGCCGTCACAGCATGAACGAGATTCCATTGCTTCGTAAAATTTCTTTAAATTTTCTGGTAATGTGTATTCTTTATCATCACAAGCTGTATCTTCTCTGCCAAATATCCTATTTAGTATGCCTTCCATAATAAGGGCTTTTGGAGGTATAGTATATTCTTGACCCTTATATACCCAGACACGACAATCTACTTCATCTCCACATAGGTCTCCACATGATTCACAGCGGCTCTCTCTCACTTCCATTTGAATATCCCTGCCATTTACGCGTATTGTCGGTGAGCTGACAAATTTATGCTTTATGGCCAGTTCTTCACTGGTTACATTGATTTTGTTTAATTCGACCTCAATACCGGCTAATTCCAGTACATTAGAAATTCCAGTCAAAGCTTCTTCAAGGTTTTTATCAGTGCCTTGACACCATGTACAGGAGCTTAAATCCAAGTATAAAAAATCTACAACCACGTGCCTTTTATCCATTTCCTTATTTTCTGCACCACCACAGCAGCAGCCTGAGCTGCAAGAACTGCATCCTCCATTTGCTTTTTCCATTCATATCTACTCCTTTATTAATAATTTAAGCCTTTCCTGTCCTAATTATTTCTGCAAATTCCTGTGGAAGACCACTTTCTTCAATTGCTTCATCGTATAGATGCCTCTCTATGTATTATATTCTAATATATAGATAAACGTCAATATGTTTGATAAAAAAATTCCTCCATACATGCATATGGAGGATAAAGTCAGAAATTTTTTATTCTATCATTTATTTTTGAATGCTATTCCACTCGAAGAGACCACTCGTGTGAATGAGAAAATATTATAAAGCATTGTAATGATTTAATTCTTAAAATCGTTTATTAATTTTAGTATGTCATTTACATTTGTTGTCAAATGTTCAGATAAAGCACTCAGCTCCTCAGATGATGCCAATTGCTCCT
>JAQUTA010000139.1 GCA_028709965.1 Lutispora sp. | reverse complement strand
GCATGAAGCACAAGAGACAATGCAATTACTCCATAAGCTATAAAGGATCTAAAGTACTCACCTATTTGCGAATCTCCAAAAAGATTCTTACCCGCAAAAGGTGAAACTATAAACAGTGTATGAAATAACAGCGTACCCACGATTGCTTGGCCTATTGTAGCTTTTGTAACTGATGCTCCTCCTACCAACAGTGCGGCAATAGCAAACATTCCGACTTGCTCATGGCTGTTATATGTATTTAGAGTACCAATATTTTGCAAAAATATAATCTGCCCCCATGCTGCAAGAACGGTTGATATTGTGATTGCAATAAGCCTCGTCTTATCAGTTTTTATGCCAGAAACTTCTGCTATGTTAATATCTTGTCCCAAAGCTCTGAAGTCCTGACCCAATTTTGTTTTTACTATAAACCTTATGATAAAGCACAATACTACTACGAGAAGCAGCGATACCACAGGAATTTTAATTCCCATTATATTTGGTCTTAAAATATAATCTATCGAATATTGTATGAATTTAAGATCCAGTGCATTTTTTAGTCCCATACCATTGCTTAATATTATTTCTGGATTATCAATGGGTATTATTGTTCCCATAAATGTGAGAAATACTAGTTGGTACAAACCGTTTGCGAAATAGCCCAACATTAAGCTGGTTATCATTTCTTTGCCTTTTGTCTTATTAAGTATCAATCCGGTCCCATAACCGAAAAGAAGCGCGAAAGGAGTCGAGATCAAAACCGCCATCATAAAACCAGACAATCCACCCATATCAAAAACTTTGATGGCGATAATACCAATCTGCCCTGCCATAGCTCCTATTACTATCGCAAAGTTGAGCCCCATACCTGCAATAACCGGTATAATTAATGCAAGAACTAAAAATAGATTTCTTGCCAATCTTACGACTATTTCATTTATTATGTAAACTGGGTTCAGTTTTGACGCATACACTCCCAATAAGCAGATTATAATAAACAAAATAGGTACTGAATAGTTAGTAAGCTCTTGCATCCAGGAAGTTTTCTGCTTTTCCTTTTTGTTTGTGATATTCAACTGTGTATTCATACTAATTGTCACCTCCTACCTTGGTTAAAGCATATAGAATAACACCGTAGGTTATTATGATTCGTACAACCTCAGAGAGATTACCTTCCGGCATCATTTTATTAATTACAGGTAATGAAATAGCTAGCAGTGCAAAAAATAATATTGTTCCCGATATTACATTGGATATATTTGCATTCTTAGCTGTTGCTCCGCCTATAAGTATTGCTGATATAGCCATAAAAGGCATCATCAAAGGTCCCGTATATAACTGGAAAAAGCCAAAACTTTGAGCATATATAATAATTCCTATTCCTCCCAGAATCATAGATAGCATTGTTCCAATAATTCTTTGTTTATTTACATTTATACCATTTGCAGCAGCAAATTTAGGATTGTCACCTGATGCCATCATTGCAACACCAGTTTTTGTTTTGAAGAATATTGCCATAATCACACATGCCACACCGAAAAGCAACAGTGTTCCTGTAGGTATCGGCTCTCCCAGAATATTAAATGATAGAAAATTGTCCATTACCTTTGCAAATTTCCCAGCCAAAGCAATTGTTGTCCTAAGGCCTTTTCCACCAATTGCCCAAATCATATCAGGGCTTTGGAAAGGCAACAATAACCAACCTATGCACATTAATGATACTATTGAAAATCCCATATATGTACCCACAGTCATTTCATCGCCCTTTACTCTGTTTAACAGGATACCATATAAATAGCCTACAACAGCTGAAAAGGGTATTGATATTAGAATTGCTGTAAATATAGCTGTAATTCCTGTGAGTTTCAGCTCTATACTGATACAACCTGCCAGCATCCCGCAAAGAATACCTAATGATAAGCCGAAGTTTAGTCCTGTTCCGGAGTTTACACTTGGGACCATAGCCAAAACAAGTATACCATTCATTCCTACCCTGACCAGCGAATCCTTTAGAAGTCCCGGCAGGTTCTGCTTTTGTATTACCGCAAGTATGCAAAGTATTATCAGAAACATTGTCATAAATACTTTAGGGTATCCATACTTGTCAGTAATCTTCTTCCAAAAGTCCCTCATCTACACAACCTCCTTTGAACTGTATTTTCCAGCCATCGCTAACCCAAAGTCAACATCTGAATCCGTTGGTTCTAAGATTCCTTCCAATTTACCATTATATATTATTGCAATTCTGTCGCATATTGATCTTAATTCTCCCAACTCACTGGAAGTCATTATTATTGTCATGCCAAGTTCTTTATTCAGCTTCACTAACAAATCCAAAACAAGTTTTTTAGCACCTATATCTATACCCCTTGTAGGCTCCGATACGAACAATACTTCCGGCTCTAGCGTGAGAGCCCTAGCTATACATACCTTTTGCTGATTTCCGCCGCTAAGCCTGCGTGTTATTTGTGTGGGGCCTGTGCACCTGATATCAAGATCTTTTATCATCTTTAATGACCAGTTTCTGATTGCTTTATCATCTTTAAGATTAAATGACTTAATTCCAAGCAGCCCTTTTAGGAACCGATTCTGTATCTGCATGCTTGTAATGACTATATTCATTTCTATAGAAGTATCAAGTAAAAGTCCAACGCCTCTTCTATCCTCTGATACAAAAGCAAGCTTGCTTTTGATAGCCTTTCTTGGGTTGTTCAGCTCTAGTTTGTTATTGTCTAAATATACTTCTCCTGCAGCTTTGTAAAGCCCCATTATTCCATTGGCAATACCAATTTTGCCCTGTCCAGCAAGTCCTCCAATTCCTAGGATCTCCCCTTTTTTGATTTCAAGGTCTATACCCTTTACAGCTTCACCGGGCATATCTACCGTAAGATTTTTCATTGTCATTGCTATCTCATCATTCTTATTACTCTCCCTAACTTCATGTACAATTCTTTCTATCTTTCTGCCTACCATCAACTGTGCTAATTTGGCTAAAGTTGCATCTTCACGCTTCATTTGGCTTACTTGTTCGCCATCGCGCATTATTGTTATATTGTCCGCAACAGCAAGCACTTCATCCAATCTATGGGTTATGAAAAGTATAGCAATTCCACTTGAAGCAAGTTTTTTCATAGCATCTAAAAGCTTCTCAGCCTCGCTCTCCGCAAGCACTGCAGTAGGTTCATCAAATACCAACAGTTTAATATTTTTTTTGTCAATCTCCCTTGCGATTTCAACAAACTGCATATAGCCAACAGGAAGTCCTGCAATTGGTAACCAATCATCCACATTCATTCCAAGTTTTTGAAGAGCTTTCTGCGAATCCTTTCTCATGGCTTCAACATTCAACGATTTAAGCCTATCACCTAATATACGGCTTATAACATTATGCTTGGTTATCTCCCGGTTTAACTTAATATTCTCTGTTATAGTAAAACCCGGAAGAAGCATAAACTCTTGGTGTACCATACCTATACCCAGATTCAATGCATCTTTTGGAGATTTTGTATCTACTTTTTGTCCTTCGAAAATTATATCTCCCGTATACCCTCCTGTATTGTGTATTACAGGCATGCCGAATATTATGTTCATGAGTGTAGATTTTCCTGCACCATTTTCACCAACCAGTGCATGTATTTCACCGGCTTTTACATTAAGATTTACTTCTTTCAGAACCTTATTACCAAAATATTCTTTACTTATATTCTTTAATTGAAGTACATACTTATCATCCATTTACATTCCTCCTCGTAGAGAGTTTTTCATTTATAAATATTACTGCATTATAAATATCTTAAGCCAGAACGTACTATAATTGGCTTATTTTCGAAATTTAAAATACATGCATAAGGTTGCCGTTTAGTCGGCAACCTTATACTGATAAATCAATTTATAGCTATGCTTAGAAAGTTATGAAATCGCTGAGAATCATGTAGAAGTTGTCAAAACTTACATCTTTTCCGTCTTTATCTTTACCTGTGTATGTAGTAATTGTCATTTCAGCTCC
>JAQUTA010000138.1 GCA_028709965.1 Lutispora sp. | reverse complement strand
CTGCCTTTCTGAGCATCAGCGCTTTTACTGTAACAGATAAAGATGTGGCAAGCTTTACGGATAAAAATATTATTGAGGTCAGCGGTTATTGGGAGGGAGTGCGTTGAGGTATTTTAAAATAAAGGTAAAAAATCTGATTCTTATTATAGCAGCATTTGCAGTGATATACGCTTTAATTCCCTTTGCTTATTCAATAGCTGCAAAAAACTACAGCAGAAAAGGTGATGTTGAATATGCCGCAGTATATTATGAAAAAGCCTTGTCCCTCACTCCGGATATAATGAGAAGCGGCGAAGATATATATGATTATGCAAATACTCTATCCGGCGGCGCAACGGAACATTCGCTATACAAGATATTTCCTTATGGGCATGGAGTGTGGGGAACAACATGGTTCCTACGGATGAAGCTCTTAATACAGCCATAAGCTTGTATAAGGATCTTATTGGAAACCACAGCAATGACCCCTGGGCTAAATGGGGTTATATCAGGCTTGCAGAAATATATATATACCTTGGCGATTACAAGGAGGCGGAGAAATACCTGATATCCGGCAAAGCAAAAGCAGATGCAGGGCTTATCTATGCTCTGTATAATGCTACGGGAGAATATGATAAAGGCATAAATCTGCTGGAAGATTTGATACAAAACAATAAGAGTTATTTTGATATGAGTTATTATGATAGTCTGGCTAATTTATATATCCAATCCGGCAAGTATGACGAAGCCATATATACCTATGAGCAGGCCGTGAATAAAGCCGCAGAGATCAATAGAGAAAGCTCCCAAGAATATTTTATTGATAAGAAAGAAGAAATGAAAATAAAAATTAAAAAGGCTCAAGAAATGAAATACGATAAGGAAATGGAGATAAAAGGGATTGACAGCGAAATGGGTGAATGCAGGGGCAGAGTCACTGTAGATGGCAGGGGCGTAGAAGGGGTTAGAATATATATTAAGGATAAGGAAATATATAAAGAGAACTATATAGGCGGCAGCTTTGATTTGCCTTTCACAATCACTGATAAAGACGGTTATTATTGTATAGACGATGTGCTGCCGGGGGAATATGATATAGGAATTGGCATAAGACCTAACGAAATACTAGGAAAAGCCTATCTGGATAATATGGACAGCCAAAGGATTCTCCAACCAAGGGGGATTCTGCTCAATAATTTTGAATTCAAGACATCTATAGAAATCCTGACGCCAAATGACGAGATAAAGGTTAGCGAAGATAAGCTGGAAATAAGCTGGAAGGAATATGAGGGTGCTGAAAGCTACAGCCTTGTTACAGGATTGATGATCGAAGGCGGCTATGGAACTTCTATGGTCGAAGATAAAACAGAAGAGAACAAAGCAGTGATAGATATAAAAAAAGTTGCTCCAGGATTTATGGGCTTAGCATCCTTTAATGATGAGAACAAGCCAACTCCGGGCACATTGCTGGGAATGTATGGAGAAGGAAGGGTTATATATGGTGTTCAAGCCTATGACAGGAACGGAAAATTAATTGGCAGCAGCATGCCTGTGATAAAGACGACAAAACTGCCCAGGCATTTTGTGCTAATCACCCAGAGGCTTGAGGGAGATAATTTGATAAAGGAAGAGCAATATGAAAAAGCGAGGGATTGGTTTCTAAGCTATCTGGATAAAAACCCTGAGGATGTACATTCACTATATGTACTGGCAAGATACTATGAATATTGTGAGGAAGACTATGCAAAGGCGAAAGAGTATCTCAAAAGGCTCTACAAAATAACAAAAATTGAGGAATACAAGAGTCATATGGAAGGACTTTCTGATAAATAGTCAAGGCTAATTTAGCTATTTGAAGCACTTACCCATTACACTGCTTTGGCAACTGAATATTGGAAAGAAAATTAAAAAGGACATATGTCCTATATTTACAAAAATAATATTTGGTAGTATAATTACATTTAATATATCAAAATCAATGATTGAAAGAGTACTTATAGTAAATTGTCACAGCGAGCCGGCGGTAGGTGCAAGGACCGGAACATTTAGACTATAAGGAATGGGTTCATGAGATGCAAGGTGAAACAAGTCTTCTTGGAGTATCTGATGCCGTGCCCTCACGTTACAGGGGTAAGATATCAAGTATATAGTACTTTGTATCTGAAAGAAGAGATATCTTGAAGTAGATTAGGTGGCATAGCGAAATACAAAGCATTTCGTCCTGATAATAGGAGGAGTGCTTTTTTATTTACTTCAATATAATTTGGGTGGTACCGCGGAATAGACCTGTTTTCGTCCCATGTAAGGAAGAAAACAGGTCTATATTTTTGTTAATTGGAGGTGGTATCATGCTTTGGCCCATGAAATGAAAGCAATTTATAATAGTGAAAAATAAAAAACATTATAGGGAGGATATAAAAATGAATAAAAACTTTGGTAACTTTGGAGGACAATATATACCTGAGGTATTGGTGAAGCCTCTTGCAGAACTGGAGGAAGCCTTTGAAGGCTATTGCTATAGCGAAGAATTTAAAAATGAATATAAAAAATATATGAAAGACTATGTGGGAAGACCTTCGCTGCTTTACTATGCCGAAAGGCTCACAAAGCAGCTGGGAGGAGCTAAAATATACCTCAAGCGAGAGGATTTGAACCACACGGGTGCTCATAAAATAAACAATGTGATAGGTCAGATACTTCTGGCAAAGCATATGGGAAAGAAGCGAGTCATAGCCGAAACCGGAGCAGGACAGCATGGCGTTGCAACAGCAACCGGTGCAGCTCTTTTCGGTATGGAATGTACAATATTCATGGGCGAAGAGGATATGAGGAGACAAGAACTAAATGTATTCAGAATGAGGATGCTTGGCGCAGAAGTACAGGGAGTTGCTTCGGGGACGGCAACTTTGAAGGATGCAGTAGATGAGGCATTTAACGAATATGTGAGAAGGGCAGAGGATACCTTTTATGTTGTCGGTTCTGTAGTAGGTCCTCATCCATATCCTCTGATGGTCAGGGAATTTCAGAAGATAATAGGGGAAGAGGCAAAGAATCAAATACTGGAAGCGGAAGGAAGACTGCCGGATTATCTCATAGGCTGTGTAGGAGGAGGGAGCAATGCCATAGGGCTATTCTATGATTTCTTGAAGCATGACGATGTAAAAATCATAGGAGTTGAAGCTGCCGGCAAGGGAATAAAAACAGGCTTGCATGCCTCTGCCTTTGACGGTGGGAAGGTAGGGGTGATCCACGGTATGAAAACCTATGTGATGGCTGATGATGAGGGGAATATAAAACCTGCTTATTCAATATCAGCAGGCCTTGACTATCCAGGAGTTGGCCCCGAGCACGCTTATCTTAAAGACATTGGAAGAGTAAATTATGTATCAGTTACAGATGATGAAGCCATGGAAGGTTTTAGGCTCCTTTCAAGAACAGAGGGCATAATACCTGCCATAGAAAGCTCTCATGCCCTAGGATATGCAGCTCTAGCAGTGCCGAAGATGAAAAAAGAAGAAATTGTGCTCATAAACCTTTCCGGTCGCGGCGATAAAGATGTAAACACTGCCTATGAGTATTTTATGGAGAAAATGTGATTGTAATTTATTTCTGGTTCTGTTAAAATCATTAATAGATAATAAGGAGGTGAAATGATGAATATAGTAGTCTCGGTTAACACAATTTTAGACAGACTTGAACATGTTGTTTCTTCTATTACAGCAAACAATAGTATCCAAGGGGGTAGTCTGTCCAAAATTATATATTATGTTAACTGAGCAAGCGAATCATCATTTTAGATATTATTATAAAAGTATACCCGGGTATGATTTTCTTGCCCGGGTTTTGTTATATGTTTTCTGATGTTAAAGTATAAAAGACCTGGGCGTAATTACACTTGCTCAGGTCTTTAAAATTACCCGGGTTGAAGGGAGAAAAAAATCATGATAGAAATTGCTTTGCAGGATTTAGAAAAGTATTACGGCGCAAACCATGTATTAAAAGGGATAACCTTTGAAGTGAATCAAGGGGAAAGAGTAGGG
>JAQUTA010000137.1 GCA_028709965.1 Lutispora sp. | reverse complement strand
AGAAGGTAAAAGAATTCTTATCCGAAGCTGTTAAATATGGACTGAAGCTTCAACAAAGCAGAGGATTTAACAGAGGTGGAAGGATGAGAATATACAAAACCGTCCAAAAAGTAGATGAAAAGCTTCTGGAGCTGACAGATGCAGTAATAAATAAGCAAGAGAAGGGAATCAAGGTTTTAACCCTTATAGGAGAGATTAGAGGACTATTAGTTGATTTATATGCTTGATAAGCATACTTAACACTAGACTACAGCCGACTTGTAATAAGTCGGCTTTTTATTTTTTGACACATAACTTTTATAATGACCTTATCCGCGGAAATAAAGAAAATGACCGGTCGGAAAGGTCAGAATGGACAAAGGGACTATATTGGAGAGAGCCCATCCATTGATTATTTCATCTATCAATAAATATGCAATAAATAAGGGGGAATTTGAAGATCTATATCAAGAAGGCGCATTAGCAGTACTGGAGGTCTTGGAAAAATATGAAGAAAGCAAGAACGTAAACATATTCTATTACCTCAAGCTTCAGCTTAAGTTCTTTTATCTCAACTATGGAAGATATGACAAAAAGACCATATCACTCAATCAGCCTATAGGTGAAGATATTGAGATACAAGACACCTTAATGGATGAATACAGCAGCGTTGAGGATATCGTATTCTCAAGTTTTGATTCTCAAGGAGCGTATAAAGCTCTCCGGGAATTAACAAGAGACGATAGATATATAATTGAGCAAAGCATAATACTTCAAAGAACTTTGGAGGATCTGGCAAAGGAGCTCCGCATGAGCCGAACAACACTGTTTAGAAGAAAGAAAAAGATTTTAAATAGGCTGAAGATAGCTTGTATCTAAATATTTATTGTGAAATGTTCCTTTTATGGAAAATCATCTTCTTAACAGTTACTTATATATCAGAAGGAGGTGATATTGATGGCAGTAGAAGCAATGGTAAAGAGTGTAAAGCTTCAGGTAAAGTATCTGGGCGAAGTCCTAGACGGCAAGCAGACTTTTATCTCCAAGACTTACAGCAAGGTGAATCCAGAAGCTGCGGACCAAGACATCTATGATGTGGCAGGCCTTATTGCAGGACTTCAGACGAAAAGTCTAGCCAGCGTTGGAAAAGCCGAGGATTCCGAGTTGGCAGAGATCTAGTTGCCTAAGTGAGAGCAATTGAAAGGAGGTGTAGAGTATGGCAAAAAAGCTTGAAATGGTATTTAAGGACGTTGCTGGCAAAACCATGAAAATAAGCGTGGACAATGCAGATGAAGCCCTTACTCCAGTGACTGTGAAAACAGCTATGGAGGGCATTATAGCAAAAAATGTGTTTGCAACTACCGGTGGCAGCCTGGTTGCAATCCAGGGAGCAAGAATAGTAGATACCACTATCCAGGAAATGGATATGGAATAAAGTAAAATAGGAGGGGGATACTGTGGAGGAGATTTTAAGCGGAGTGGGCAATGTAGGTTTTCCTATAGCAGTATCCATCTACCTCTTAATGAGGATAGAAGGTAAAATGGAAAACCTCACAACCTCCATAAATGAACTATCCAGAGTAATAGCAGCGAAGCTTGACTAACAAATGAAGCAAGGGGGCGGAGCCCTCTTGCTTCATTTTAAAAACTCTTTTTCAACCATTTCGATAAATGAAGATGCTATTTCCGGGTCAAATTGAGTTCCCCGTTTTCTTTTTATTTCCTCGATAGCTTCTGAGATTGTCATAGTTTCTTTATAGGGTCTTGCGGAAGTCATAGCGTCAAAGGCATCGGCCAAAGCCAATATCTTGGCTTCTGTGAGAATATCCATTCCGTGCAAGCCCAAAGGGTAGCCTTTGCCATCATATCTTTCATGATGCTGATATATTATTTGTCTCTCGTTTTCCAAGTGTGAAATATCAGATAGTATCTCATAACCTATGGTAGAGTGTTTCTTTATTATAGAGTATTCCTCTGATGTGAGTGAGCTTGGCTTGTTGAGAATATGTTCCGGTATGCCAATTTTTCCAATGTCATGGAGTATTGCTGCAATCTTTATCTTTTTGACTCTTTCATCACTAAAAGCTAAATGTTTTGCAGTTCTCAAGGATAAATCTGTAACCCTATCACAATGTCCTTTTGTACTTATGTCCTTCGCCTCAATAGCTTTTGCCAAGGCTTTGGCAGTGCTTATGTAGTTGCTATGCAAGTCACTGTATAATTTGGCATTATAAAGTGCGGTAGATGCAAGACTGGCAAAGGAACAAAGGGTTGCGAGTTTGTCACTGTCAAAATTATTAGTCTTAAAGGTATCAACAATAAATACGCCGATAATTTCATTATTATATATCAAAGGAGCTGTCATTTCCTGCTTTATATCTTTATGTATCATTATTATGCCTTCAAAATCATTAATATTTTTTACCAGCAAAGGTCGCTTTTCTCTTGCACATAACGCACAGACTCCCTCTCCATCAAGGTAAAATTCCATATCCATCAAGCCATCAATATCAGGTCCATTCCAATACTTGATCTGGAGAAACTTTTTATTATCATCCAATAGTAAAATTCCCAGCATATCATAGTCTAATATGCTTTTTAAGAGCCTATATATGTCAAGGAATAATTTATTGAAATTAAGACTAGAGTTGATACTCTTAGATATGGTGTACATGGCGGATATTTCTTGATTTATCTCTTGAAGCTCTCTTTGAGAGTCGTTGAGTTTTTTTATATAATCGGTGAGCTCGTTATTAATAGCATGGGTTTCTTCATATAAGGCCTCAATTTCATCCTTCTGAAGACTTATCTGCTTAAGCATGCTTTCTTGATCCATTTTATGCACCTAATTTCTATTATTATAAATTTATTGTACCAATTATTATGTCGGTTGAATAGTCAATTTGGCGAATAATGCAGATAAAAAAGCCAAAATAGGACTAAAGGGCTAGGCATTATGAAGGTTGACACCGAACATACGTTCGATTATAATTAGGAAAACAGTGGAAAATTGCAGCTGAAAAGAGGTGGAGAAGTTGGATTTAGATTTTTTTCAAGAACATGATATATGGGCTTTTACTCCTGAATATTTGAAGGATGTGGGAGAAGTGACCAAAGTAACTACATCAACTGGCGAGGATCACATAATGCCTATGACTATGAGGAGCTTCAGGACCAATTTGTGCAGATTTTATTCCATAGATTATGCAGGGGTTAGGAAAAAATATGGAAAGATAATTGGAAGCATCAATTGTGTACCTTTGCCCATAAGCAATTATAAGATATTTTTGCAGCTCAAGGTCAGAACTCCTGAGTTCAAGGGAGATGTGGCTATGGGATATATGGATCTTGGCTCAATAGATCAATTGAAGGAAAAAAATGATAGAAAAAGGACTGAAATCAGCCTCAAGGATGGAAGAAAGCTTGAGGTTTTGTGCGGAATAAGGACGGTAAACAAGCATATCAAAAATGCAAAGCTAGTGCTGGATCACTTTAGAAATGAAAAAGGCTATGGAGCATATCCTGAAGTATTGGAAAAGCTATATTCCAACCTGGATAAGCCGGCTACGAAAGCTGACATTGTGATTTTGGCCAGAGAAATCCTAACTCTCAAAAATAGTTTGAAGGACCATTGAAATAGGGTATAATTAAGAAAAACGTAATCGAGGGTATTAGCATGGATGAAATTCAAGGCATGATAAACGAAGTGGTTTTTCGAAATGAAGTGAACGGATATTCGGTAATTGAGATTTCAGATGAAAGGGAGGAGACCACCATAGTGGGTTATTTTCCCTATATAAATATCGGAGAGACCATAAGAGCCACAGGAGCTTGGGTAGAGCATCCTGACTATGGAAAGCAATTCAAGATGGAGGGCTACCATGTGGTGACTCCTGCTACCTTAAGTGGAATAGAGAGATATTTATGTTCAGGCTTAATACCTGGCAAAGGACCTGTAACGGCTAAGAAACTGGTGGAACGATTTGGCCTGGATACTTTGGATATTATTCAATACAATCCGCAAAAGCTCACGGAGATAGATGGCATAGGAGAAAAG
This sequence comes from Lutispora sp., assembly GCA_028709965.1. Lineage (GTDB taxonomy): Bacteria > Bacillota > Clostridia > Lutisporales > Lutisporaceae > Lutispora. Next base: position 8 of record JAQUTA010000137.1, on the reverse strand, counting down.
AAAGCTCA
>JAQUTA010000003.1 GCA_028709965.1 Lutispora sp. | reverse complement strand
CAGCAACAGTAGGCACCGGAAATATAGCCGGAGTTGCCACAGCTATAGCTCTTGGAGGTCCCGGAGCAGTATTTTGGATGTGGTTATCAGCTATATTTGGAATGACTACTAAATATGGAGAAGTTGTACTTTCTATTAATTACAGAGAAAAGACTCCAGACGGACGTTTTGTCGGCGGTCCTATGTATTACATTGAAAAAGGATTGAAGATGAAATGGTTAGCATATATATTTGCAGCATTCGGAGCAATTGCTGCTTTTGGTATAGGCAATATGGTTCAGTCAAACTCTGTTGCAGCATCCCTTGAAGTATCTTTTGGAATCAATAAATTAGTTACAGGAATTATATTGGCAGTTTTAGCAGCAATAGTTATAATCGGCGGTATCAAGAGAATAGGTCAGGTTACAGAAAGATTGGTTCCTGTTATGGCAGCATTTTATATTTTAGGAGCTTTAATTATAATATTCTCAAATATTTCTCATATAGGAGAAGCCTTTGGATTGATATTTGGAAGCGCATTTACAGGCAGTGCAGCAATTGGCGGATTTGCAGGTTCAACAATGAAGATAGCCATGACAAAAGGTATTGCCCGTGGAGTATTCTCTAACGAAGCAGGTCTTGGTAGTGCTCCAATAGCCCACGCGGCAGCAACTACAGATCATCCTGTACGTCAGGGACTTTGGGGCGTATTCGAAGTGTTTGTAGATACAATTGTGATTTGTTCTTTAACCGCACTTTCAATAATTATGTCAGGTGTTTGGAACAGCGGAGCAACCGGCTCAGAATTGACTACTATGGCATTCAATGAAGGTCTTCCAGGACCTGGAGGATATATAGTATCCATAGGTATATTGTTGTTTGCATTCTCCACTATACTCGGCTGGGCATATTATGGAGAGCGTTGCGCAGAATATATATTTGGACCTAAGGTTAATAAGATATATAGAATTCTATGGATACCATTTGTTGTTATTGGTTCCATCGGTGGCTTGAATTTCCTTTGGGATATGGCAGACACATTGAATGGTTTAATGGCTATTCCTAACTTAATAGGTGTATTAGGTCTAAGTGGAGTTGTAATCAAGCTTACTAAGGAGTTCTTTGCAAAACAATATGTAGAAGAAGAGAAAAACGCAAAAGCATAATATAAGATAATAAATAAAGCGAGGTTTTAAACCTCGCTTTATTTATGGTTTTCAATATAGTCTTTAATCAATGAGTTATAGGCCTTCACGATTATTTGTATGGTTTCATTTTTTGGAGACATATATTCAATATGATTTACACTTGAAACTGGGAGTATCTTTGGAGACGTGCCAGTAATAAACAAACCATTGCATTCTTCTAAGAAAGATTTATGTATAGGCTCTTCTATAACCTCTATGCCCAATTTTTTGGCTAACTCTATAACTCGGGTTCTGGTAACGCCAAGGAGTACCTTCTGCTTTGGCGAGGTATACAGAGAACCATCTTTTACAAAAAAAAGATTAGATTTGCTTCCTTCAGTTATTTCATCAGCTTCATTTAGCAAAAGTGCCTCATAGGCATTGCTTTCCAACAATTCTTTATTGATTCTTTCTCTTAAGTCTAAATTCTGCACTTTAGCATTGGGGTTTTGCCTCGCGGCTCTAAATAATATGGTATGAATACCTTTTTTATAAAGCTCCGGTGCAGGATAATTGCTTTGTATAAAAAAAATCGAGTAATGGATACAAGAATCATGAGCAATATACAAAATAATTTTTATATTTTTTTGGGGATTATCATTAATAGCTATTAGCTTTTTCATGTTATGAGTGATGCTATCAGTTAAGTGTTCCATATTAATATTAAGCATTTTAGATGATTTTGATAATCTACTCATATGTTCTTCTAAAAAAAGAGGAACCCCATCTATTACTCTAATTACCTCATATACTATATTAGTTATTAAATCCCTATTAGGCATATTTAATTTTGTATTTAAAATTTCTCCGTTGTGTATCATGTATTTCTCAATGGCTTCAGTTTTCATGCTATCATCTCCAATTTTGTTTTAATCACTGATATTATATCACAATAAATGTTTTTGATTTTAAAATCTCTATTTATTGCTTTTAATATTACTAAATTTTTTATATAATTTAGATATGGTATGCAAGGAGGAATAAGAATGCCGGATTGTTTGGAAGTATTTTTAAGGCTTGGAATTGCTGCGATTCTGGCAGGTTTGGTTGGGTTGGAGAGAGAAACTTCGAAGCGACCTGCAGGATTGAGAACTCATATACTCGTAAGTGTGGCTTCTTCACTTGTTATGATAGGAAATTTATATGCATTTGAATTATTTAAAAATCAAACCAGCATGGATCCAATGAGGCTGGGAGCCCAAGTTATAAGTGGTATAGGCTTTTTGGGTGCAGGCACAATTATTAAGGAAGGTCCTACTGTAAGAGGTTTGACCACTGCAGCAAGTCTTTGGTCTGTTGCATGCATAGGCTTGGTTTGTGGCATAGGGTTTTATATTGGTGCAATATTTGCAACAGGCTTTGTTTTGCTATCTCTAATAGCTTTAAATAGGATTGAAACAATGATTTATAAAAAGAATGCATATTTGTTTATTAGTATGAAATCTATAGATAAACCCGGTCAAATTGGGAAAATCGGTATTGAACTTGGAAAGCTCAATGTTACCATCAAAAATATTTCTATAGAGCCTATAGATGATTTTAATGTAATTATTAAGCTTACATTAAAAAGCCTCAAGGAAATAAATACTATGGATATAATTGAATCATTAGGCAGCATTGAGGGCATAAGCTCTATTGAAACATGAAAAATTTCTTCCACTATGGAAAATAATGTTGTATAATACTTACAACTGCATTTATATCAATGCAGTTTAATAACCATATGAGGTACTAAAGAAGATGAATATAAATGAAAAAAATAAAAGTTATAAAAGATTCGCTGTTATGGGAGGAACTTTCGACCCAATACATTATGGGCACTTAGTGACCGCAGAAGCAGTAAGGGATAAGTTTGAACTGGACAAGGTACTTTTTATGCCTACCAAAAATCCTCCTCATAAGATGCATAGACCTACCTCTGATGTTAATCATAGATATCTAATGACAGTATTAGCTACAATAACAAACCCTTATTTTGAGGTATCTAGACTAGAAATAGAGAGAACGGGTTTGACCTATACGGTTGATACTATCAGAGAACTTCGAAATATTTATGGAGAGGATGCTCAAATATACTTTATTACAGGTGCAGATGCCATATTGGAAATATTGACTTGGCATAATGTGGAAGAGCTTTTAGGAATATGTCAGTTTGTAGCAGCTACAAGACCAGGTTTTTATGGAAAAGATATGGAACAAAAACTAATAGATATCAAGTCTAAATATAATAAAGAAATATTTAGTATTGAAGTGCCTTCGCTAGCGATTTCGTCAACAGATATAAGAAATAGAATAAAAAATAGCAAAACAATAAGATATCTTCTTCCTGAAGCTGTTGAACATTATATAAGAAAAAGCAAATTGTATACAGATTAATGGAGTATCAATATGGTAGATTTGTCCTATATATATGAATATTTAAAAAGACATTTGTCATATGAAAGATATGCTCACTCAATGGAAGTGGGGCATATTGCAGAAAAACTGGCTAAACATTATGGTTGCGATATTGGCAAAGCCAAGTTAGCTGGGCTTATTCATGATTGCTGCAAAGAAGAAAAATATGAAAACTTAGTCGGCTATGCAAAAAAATGTGGGTTTCCAGTAGATGAAGAGAGCTATAAAATACCTGAAATATTGCATGGTCCTGCATCAGTCTATATTTGCAGAACTCTATTTGGAATAGAAGATGAAGATATATTGTCTTCTATAAGATATCATGTAACAGGCAGAGAAAACATGTCTATCATGGAAAAAATAATTTTTATTGGAGACTATATCGAACCTTCAAGGAAATTTGAAGGCATAGAGGGGTTAAGAGCTCTAGCCTATGAGAATCTTGATACAGCAATGCTGTGTGCACTTGATTTATCAATTCTATATCTGATAAAAAAAAGGAGATTGCTTCATCATGATACAGTCGATGCAAGGAACTTTTTGATAGATAGGTTTACACAAATATGAATGGGGTGTTATCATGAAAAAATTTATTATAATTTTCGGCGCATCATTTCTTGCTTTTGCTCTTATGATTGGCGGATTCAGTTATTATTACTTAGGTAAGTTTAAACCACAGGATTCTGCATTTGCTCAAATAGTAGAAGAAAATCCGGAACTTCAGCCTCCAAGCCCGAAGGACGATCCGATATTGAATATACTCATAATGGGAATAGATGATGCAAGATCAGATTTTATGATGGTGGTTAGATATAATAAAGAAAACAATAAAGCTGCCTTTATATCCGTGCCTAGAGACACAAGAGTCAGTATTGGTAATTATGGTTACAATAAGATTAATTCTGCTGTTGCTAGAAAAGAAGGCATACCATTAGCAATGGATACTGTGGGAGATCTCTTAAGCATCCCTATTCATCATTATGTTGAAATGGATTTTAAAGGAGCTGAAAAAATAATTGACATTATGGGTGGCGTTAAAATGAAGGTAGATGAGCCTATGAATTATACTGACCCTACTCAGAACCTCTATATAGATATTAAGGCAGGAGAGCAGGTTTTAAACGGCAAAAATGCAGTGAATTTTGTTCGATATCGTTCAGGTTATGCAAATGGGGACCTTGGAAGAATTAGAGCGCAACAGGATTTTGCGAAAGCATTGATAAAGCACATGACTAGTGCAAAGATATTGCCAAAAGCTTTTTCTATACTGGATACTGCCAGCAAATATGTTAAAACCAATATGGAACAATCTGAAATGGTATCCTATGCATTAAAGTTAAAGGATATAAATCCGGAAGATATAAAAATGTATACATTGCCTGGAGATGGAGCTTATATAGACAAAGTTTCCTATTTTGTTTATGACGAGGAAGAGCTAAAACTGATGAATGAAGAGATAAACAATGAAATAGGCTTACAAAAAAGTGCTGGAGAAAATATTCAAGATGCTGAAAACCATAGAAATGCTGATATTATTGGGAGAAAGTAATATAATAGTAATATAATAAATTGTAATTTATATACAGGAGGGATATTATTGGAGGAAACTTCAAAAATTAAGGTTGACAGAGTTGTACAAATATTACAGGATAAAAAGGCAAAGGATATAAAGGTTCTAGACATACATGAGTTGTCTGCCTTAAGCGATTATTTTGTTATAGCTACAGGCACCTCTACTACGCATGTGCAAGCCCTTTGTGATAATGTTGAAGAAAAGATGGAAGAGGATGGTTATAAGATACATCATAAAGAGGGATTTAGAAATGGAAGATGGATTCTATTGGATTATTATGATGTGATAATTCATATTTTTTATGAAGAGGAGAGAAAATTTTATAATCTTGAGAGGCTTTGGGTAGATGCAAAGACTGTATCAGTAGAAGAGTAATTGTTGGGTTTTTGTTTGTGGTACAATATTCAATATACATGTAAATATATAAGGAGGGTCTCTCTTGAAAAATGATATACATCCAATATTGCAAGCATTAATACCAATTGTTGAAGGCTTAGCACAAACCTTTGGTAAAAATTGTGAAGTTGTGCTCCATGATATAAATATTCCTCAGAATTCCATAGTTGCTATAGCAAACGGTCATGTTTCCGGCAGAACTATTGGAGGACCCATGAGTGAATATGGTTTGGCTACTTTGAAAAAAGCTCAGTTTGATAAGGATAAAATAAATTATATGAAAAAAACTTCTGATGGAAGAGTTCTGAAATCATCTCTTATGTATGTAAAAGATGAGGTTGGGGAAGTAATAGGATTTTTGTGCACTAATTTTGATATATCAGAAATTACAGTTGCAAGGAATATTTTAAACGATATGATCGATATTAATACGCAGGACTCACTTGTAGAAAGCCAGGAAGAAAGCTTTGGCAGTACAATAAACGAGGTTCTTAGCAATATTGTAAACAAAAACTTGGAATCCTTTGGTAAGCCGGTGGCATTTATGTCGAAGGAGGACAAGGTGAATATTGTTGAGACATTGGAAGATAAAGGAGTATTTCTTATAAAAGGTGCTGTAGACTATGTTGCTAAGGTGCTTTGTGTTTCCAGGTATACAATTTACAATTACTTGGATGAAATAAGGGTAAATGAATAAATATTAAGGAGGTATTATAATGGTTAAAGAAGTGATAAGCACAACCCATGCCCCCGGTGCCATAGGGCCTTATTCCCAAGGTATTAAATTTGGAAATCTTATGTTTATATCAGGGCAAACACCCCTTGATCCTTCAACAATGAAGATTGCTGAAGGGGATGTGCAATGCCAGACAAGGCAGTGCTTAGAAAATATAAAGGCGATTCTCGAGGCTGGTAACACTAATCTCGATAATGTCCTTAAGACTACTGTTTTTATCAAGGATATGAATAATTTTGGGAAGGTTAATGAAATATACGCTCAATACTTCACTAAAAACCAACCTGCCAGATCCTGTGTAGAAGTTGCAAGATTACCAATGGATGTATTGGTAGAGATTGAAGTTATAGCGTACATACCATAAGCATAAACAAAAAAAGAGGCTTGCTATCAAATGCGGCCTCTTTTTCTGTTTATATAGAGCATTGGAGTTTTCTTTTTTCGTCTTCTTTTCCTAAGATAACGGCTAGTGACTACAATGGTTCTCCATAATAAATATGCTACAAAAGACCACAACAACCACTTGAAAGAAAACTTGGGAAATATTCGGGGCAACAAAAGCTCTTCTGAGGATACTAAATCTATCTTTTTAATTTCCTTGTTATCTATTAAATAACTGATAGAACCTAGTATCTGATTCTTATTTATTGGTTTTCTAATATCCCCCAATATACTAATGTTGCTTTTAATTTTTGCAACTTCGTCATTAGATATGAGAAGATCAAAATTCTCAGCAGCAAGCAGGTTTAACTTTTCATTGGAATTAGGTAAGTTTATAGTAGTAACGATTTGGTCTTTTTGCAACAACCCTATATTTGAAAAATTATTAAATCCGTACTCAAGCAGTTCTTTTGTTACCGAATAAACATTTGTAATATCGCTAGTTCCATTTTCCCCCATAACGACAGATATTAGCTCCATGCCGTCTTTTAAGGCTCCCGCCACAAGGTTATTTTTTGCTTTCGCTGTGTAACCTGTTTTGATACCTGTAGCATAGTCTAAGCTAAATTCTTTATTGCTTTTCCATATAAGTTTATTTGTATTTGTTATGTAGTCTCTCATAGGTTGTTTATTTGTTTCCGGAATAGTATATTTAACGGTACTCACAACTTCTCTAAACTTTGGTAATGTCATGCCATATCTTGCCATCAATGCTAGATCTCTGGCTGAAGTTACATGATTATCGTCATGAAGACCATTGGGATTCACAAAATTCGTATTCTGAGCACCTAATTCTTTCGCTCTGCTATTCATGAGCTTTGCAAACTCTTCAGCGGACCCAGATATATGTTCTGCAATTGCAACAGCTGCATCGTTGGCAGACTCAAGCATCAAAGCATATAAAAGCTGTTCTAAGGTGAGCTTTTCTCCAGGTATAAGGTAAATTTGGCTGCTTCCTCTCTCAACAAGAGAAGGCTTATCACTAATGGTGACTATATCACTGAGGTTACCATGCTCTAAGCATAATATGGCTGTCATTATTTTAGTTGTACTGGCAGGAAACTTTTTAGTATCTATATCTTTTTCATATAAAATTCTGCCTGTCTTTGCATCAATAAGAATAGCTGAAGGAGAACTAATAGTAGGTTCTGCCCATGTGCTGCCAAAATTACAGATAAAAATTATTAATGTTGCTAATAATATGAACTTTCTTTTCATTGTTGCCTCCATTCAAAGTCTTTAACATTTAGTATATCAAAAAATGAAGTAAAAAACATTATTTATATAAAGATTGTAAAAAAAACAGGAATTGTTTAAGACTTGTAGAAGTTAACATTATAAAAATTGTACAAGGAGTGCAAAGATTTATGATTTCTAGAAAAGAAAAGATACTTTTTTCTATAATAGTAGTTCTATGTTTTGTTCTCGTTGGCACTATTTATATTAATTCTCAAAAATCTACAGATATACATATAGGGGAAACAAAAGGTGAAGAAGCAGTGGATAATGAGCAAATTGATAAAAATACTGTGGAACAAGCCCACACAATAGGGGTTCACATAGGGGGGCAGGTTAAAACTCCGGGCTTTATATGGATCAAAGAAGGAACTCGGTTGGGAGAAGCACTTTCTTATGTAGGAGGAGCGCTTGTAGAGGCTGATTTGGATGCAATTAATCTATCAAAAAAATTGACGGATGAAGAGAAGATTTATATACCAAAAATTGGAGAAACTATACAATTGATATCATCAACATCAAGCAATAATGAAAATAATATATATAGCAGCAGCTCTGTTGGAGGTAAAATAAATATCAATATAGCAGAGGTATCTGAACTTGATACTTTGCCAGGAATTGGGGAAGTATATGCAAAAAGAATTGTTGAATATAGGAAGGCTAATGGCCCTTTTAAGAAAACTGATGATATAAAGAATGTATCCGGTATAGGAGAAAAAAGATATGAAGCCATAAAAGATTTGATTACAACGAAGTAAAGACAAGGAGATGATTACAATGTCTATTAAAAACAAGAGACTTACTCAAATGACAGAAAGCTCCGGGTGAGCAGCCAAGATAGGTCCTGAGACCTTGGCACAAGTTTTGTGCCATTTACCTAAATTTCATGATGATAATTTAATAGTTGGATTAGATACTTCAGATGATGCAGCTGTTTATAAGATAAATGATGATTCTGCAGTAATACTTACTATGGATTTTTTTACTCCTGTTGTAGATGAGCCCTATATGTTTGGGCAGGTAGCAGCGGCAAATTCTTTAAGTGATGTCTATGCAATGGGGGGGAAACCCTTAACGGCTATGAATATTGTGTGTTTCCCTAATTGCCTCTCAATAGATGTGTTGGGTCAAATACTAAAGGGTGGTGCAGACAAAGTTCTAGAAGCAGGAGCTGTAATAGCGGGGGGGCATAGTGTAGAAGATAATGAACCAAAATACGGCTTATCTGTTATGGGAGTAGTTCATCCCGATAAAGTAGTTACAAACTCTGGGGCGAAAGCTGGAGATGTACTGATATTGACAAAACCTCTAGGGCTTGGCATATTGAATACGGCCATAAAAGCAGATTTGCTGGAAGCAGAAACAATAAATATTGCAGTCAATACTATGTCTTATTTAAACAAAGATGCTTGTGAGGCAATGATGATCGTTGGAGTGAATAGCTGCACAGATATTACTGGCTTTGGGTTATTAGGGCATGCATTGGAAATGGCTGAAGGCAGCCAGGTGACTATGGAAATATGGTCTGACTACATACCCATAATAAAGGAAAGTCTTGAATTAGCTAGGATGGGCATAATACCTGGAGGTGCCTACAAAAACGAAAGTTATATAGGTGACAAGGTGATATTTAATAATGATATTAAACAGGAAATAAAAGATATACTTTATGACCCTCAGACTTCAGGAGGCTTGCTAATTTCCGTCAGTGAAGATAAATCTGAGAAACTGATGAAGCTGCTAAAGGAGAAAAACAAAACCAGTTTCAACATAATAGGAAAAGTTAAAGAAAAGGGACAAAACCCCTTAGAAGTAATTTGATAAATTGGAGGATGATTATGCTGGATAAAAAAGCTTTGCTTAGCAGTATACCTTCTGTTGACGAACTTTTAAATAACGAAGAGGTATCTAATCTTTTGGATATATGTCCAAGGACTGTTTTGGTTGAGTCCATAAGAAAATACTTAAAGGATTATAGAAGCTATATTTTGGCAAGCAAAGAAATTAATAAAGATGAATTAAAAGGAAATCATATTATTATTTCTGGGATAGGTGAATATGTAAAAAAAAGAATGGATAACCATTTAAAGCATGTAGTAAATGGTACAGGGGTTGTTCTTCACACAAATCTAGGAAGATCCTGTATTAGTCCTTTGGTATTGGATAATTTGGTGAAAGTTTCTTCCAGGTATTCTAACTTGGAAATGGATCTTGATAAAGGAATAAGAGGCTCCCGGTATGACCATGTAGAGGAAATATTATGTTATCTTACAAAATCTGAAGCTGCAATGGTGGTTAATAACAATGCAGCGGCGGTAATGTTAGTATTAAGTACAATGGCAAAAGAAGGGGAAGTTATAGTATCAAGAGGTCAACTAGTTGAAATAGGTGGGTCCTTTAGGATTCCTGATGTGATGGCTCAAAGCGGAGCAGAACTTGTGGAAGTTGGTACCACCAATAAAACTCACATATGGGACTATGAAAAGGCTATAAATGAAAATACAAAGGTTTTGATGAAGGTTCATACCAGCAATTACAGGATATGTGGTTTTACACAAGAAGTGGATTCTAAAGACTTAGTAGCTTTAGCTAGGGGAAAGGATATCCCAGTTATTGAAGATTTAGGAAGCGGAGTACTTATGGACTTAACTAAATATGGGCTTCCCTATGAACCAACAGTGCAAGAGTCAATAGCTTCCGGTATGGATGTGGTAACTTTTAGTGGTGACAAAATGCTTGGTGGACCACAAGCAGGCATAATTGTGGGCAAAAAACAATATATAGAAAATATGAAAAAAAATCCTCTTACAAGAGCCTTTAGAATTGACAAAATGACGCTTGCAGCACTGGAGGGGACTTTAAAGCTTTATCTTGATGAGGAAAAAGCAGTAAGAAATATACCGGTTTTAAAAATGCTTACTGAAGATAAGAAAGACATAGAGGATAGAGCAGTATTATTAAGTAATAAACTTGTAAGCTCTATATGGCGTTGCTGTTCAATATCTGTTCAAGAAGACTATTCAGAAGTGGGTGGTGGCTCTATGCCGCTTTGCAGGATGCCTACTGCAGTAATAAGCATTAATTCTGATAAAATTACTGCTAACGAGTTAGAAGAAAGGCTTAGAAATAATGAAATACCTATTATCACACGCATTTATAAAGATAAGGTACTCATGGATATGAGAACCATTTGGGAAGATGAGTTTGTTATAATCGAAGAAGCATTAAAAAAGGCTTTACTATAGCTTCGCGGAAAGTGAGGTTTCTATTTTGAAACATATCATTATTGGAACTGCAGGTCATATTGACCATGGCAAGACTACACTTATAAGGGCATTGACAGGCAAGGAAACAGATAGATTAAAGGAGGAAAAAGATAGAGGTATTTCTATAGAATTAGGCTTTACTTATTTTGATTTACCCAGTGGGAGTAGAGCAGGAATAATAGATGTACCGGGACACGAGAAATTTATTAAGAATATGTTAGCCGGTATTGGTGGAATAGACTTAGTTATGCTGGTTGTTGCTGCCGATGAAGGTGTCATGCCCCAGACTAAAGAACATCTTAATATACTTTCACTATTAAGGATAAAGAAAGGTATTATTGTTCTCACAAAAAGGGATATGGTAGATGATGAATGGCTTGAAATTGTTATTGAACAAGTTAAGGAAGATGTAGAGGGTACTTTTTTGGAGAATGCACCTATTTTTCCAGTATCCTCAGTATCAAGAGAGGGCTTGAAGCAATTGATAGCTGAAATTGATGCTTTGACAGAAAGTGTAAAAGCTAAAGATTTAGATAAACCTTTCAGATTGCCTGTTGACAGGGTCTTTAGCATTGCAGGCTTTGGAACAATAGTTACAGGCACTTTGATTTCAGGAACTATTAAAGAAGGGGATAAAGTAATGATTTATCCTCGAAAAATAGAAGCTAGGGTTCGTAGTATACAAGTTCATGACAAAAGCGTAAATATAGCTGAGGCAGGCCAAAGAGTTGCTATGAATTTAGCAGGTGTTAAGATTGAAGAAGTTGTCAGGGGAGATGTCATAGCTGCCATAAACACCATAGAATCTACTTTGATGTTAGATGCTAGGCTGGAGCTTTTATCAGATTCAGATTGGAGCATAAGTAATAGGGATAGATTAAGAATATATCATGGCTCTGCAGAAGTGTTTGGTAGAGTTGTTCTATTGGACAGAGAAGAACTAATGCCCGGAGAAAGTGCTTTTGTTCAGATTAGACTTGAAGAAGAGATAGCCTGCCTAAGAGACGATAGGTTTGTAGTGAGGTTTTATTCTCCTATGATTACCATTGGTGGTGGTACTATATTAGATCCAAATCCTCCTAAGAGAAAAAGATTTAAAGAAGATGTAATAGAAGAGCTTACAATTAAAGAAAAGGGAGATATTGAGGAGGTAGTAGAACAGCAGATATTAAGAATGAGTGAGCACTATCCTGACAAATCTTCTATTGCAAAAGCTGCCGGAAATATAACAGTGGAGAACTGCGATTCCATATTGAAAAAGCTTATATCTAAGAATATAATAAAAGCTTTTAAAACCAATGAAGGTGCTTTTTTTGTTCATACTCAGTTTCTAGAGGACATAGAGATGAAGTTCAAAATACTTCTTTGCGATTTTCACAAAAGACATCCTCTTAAAGCCGGAATGTCAAAAGAAGAACTGAAGTCAAAAGTAATATTAAATGTAAAGCCAAAGGTTTCTGATGAGATTTTTAACTACTTTTTCTCTAATAAGGTAATAAAAATCAGTGAACAAAATGTATCTTTGTGGGATTTCAAGGTGAAATTCTCTGATGAACAAGAGAAGATAAAAAAGACTATTATAGATTTATATAAGAATAATAAATATAATCCACCTAGAAATGCAGAATTGGCAGCATTGCTGAAGCTGCAGGAAAAGACCGTAATACCTATATTTAATGCTCTTATTGGCAGTGGTGAGCTGATAAAAGTGGATCAAGATATTGTTTTCTATAAAGAGGCTATAAAAGATGCTACTGATATAATTTTGAATTATCTAAAAGAAAATAAATCCATACAGCTTGGAGAATTTAGAGATTTATTAGGAACAAGCAGAAAATATGCAATGGCAATATTGGATTATTTTGATCAAAATAAAATAACAAAGAGAGTGGAAGATAAAAGAATACTATTTAGCAGCAAAGAATGAAGGATGGGGATTGGTGTGAAAGAAAAGTATAAGTTTTTTACCCATGAAAAATGTGAGTTTTATCCATGTCATAAAATCAGTGAGGATAAAAAGATGAACTGTCTGTTTTGCTATTGTCCTTTGTATGCATTAAAAGAAAACTGTGGTGGTAATTTCAAATATAATAAAGAGGGAATTAAGGATTGCAGTGATTGTCTTATACCCCATAGTGAAAATGGATATGATTATATTATGCAAAAGATACCAGGACTCATAGAAATAGCAAAAAGGAGATAAAAAATACGGCTTTTGCCGTTTTTTTTCTTTTGGCGGGAGTATGTGGGAATCGAACCCACCCAGGAAGCTACCAACCCCCCGCGCTGGTTTTGAAGACCAGAGGGCACACCAGCACCCATCTACTCCCTCGATAGTTATTCATGCTTTAATATAATATCATATGATATTAATAAAAACAATGCGCATTAGTTATATTATTGGGAAGATTAATTGCAACTTAATTGTAAAAGTAAATTAGACCCCTTTTTAAGTTGAAGTCTAATTTAGTCTTACAAATTTTTTATGCATTATAAAAAAGTATGAATAACAATAATTAATATAACATAAATTTTATTCAAGAGTCAATTGCGGAAAAATCTATGTAAGGAAGCCACAGGTGATGATATGGAGGAAAGGCAGTTTTTATATACAAGCAATAATGATCCATTAATAAGAGATATCAGAATTTTGATAGATATTCTAAATCCTCTTGCAAGCTCGTACAGGCTTTTAGTAGGTGCTGCAGATGAGTTCAACGGAATAACACTAGCTCATAAAAGCGACTTGGAAGCTGCAATAAAAAGAGCAGATGACATGGGTCATATTATAGACGATATTGATAAAAAATTGAAACCTCTGATTAAGGCTCTTATCAAAACAATGGATTATTATGATGAAAATATAATTAATCTCGACGCAGGCTTCATAGAAAATGAGAGCAGTGATTAAATCACCGCTCTACAACAATTTGATCAGTTCATTAATGTTGAAGGGCTCTAGTGAAAACTCAATTTTATTTTCTACTGCTTTTTTCACCGTTAAGGCTAGCGAAGCATCACCAAATACTATGGCACCTGAAATTCTATTATCCTTTAAGAAAAATTTCTGATACCTGTTTTTATCCTTGTCTAATTCCTCAAGAGAAGTACAATCTTCGCAAAATATATCGCCAATAGTAAATAGATTAATACCTGGTATCTTTAACTGGGTATGCGGCTTCATATCCTCATATTCTAATTGCTTTCCTGCAGCATTGCTTCCCGCAATTTTACCTTGAGTGACTGCTATAGGCCATATGCAATAGTTGTTTCCATTGAATTCTGCTACATCACCTGCCGCATATACGTCATCAATATTAGTACTCATATGATTATCAACTTTTATAGCTCTACCTATATCCAATCCAGTATTATTAAAAGGTGAAATGTTTGCTCTTACCCCGGTAGAAAGAATTACAAAATCAGTTTCTATGACTCTGCCATCCTTAAGTTTTACTCCTTCAACAACATCCTTACCAATAAATTCATCAGTTTGAGCATTGAGGTGTACATTTATACCCTTTTTCTTAAGCGCTTCAAAAAGTAAAGAAGAGGCTGTATTATCTGTTTGTTTGGGTAGAAGTCTATCATTATGTTCAATTATATTAACTTTGCATCCGAGGCAGCTTATAGCCCAAGCTATCTCTAAACCTAGCAATCCTCCTCCAATGATGGTACAAGTGTTAGCTTTTGATGATAGATTCTTAGCAACATCCGCATCATATATAGATCTTATTGAAATTATATTAGATAATTCAATTCCCTTAATTGGTGGCTTAAAAGGTTGAGCTCCTGAAGCTATAATCAAAGAATCATATAAAAATTTACCTTTGCTTGATATAACCTCTTTAGAATTTGTGTCAATGCTTATTACTTCAATGCCTTTTATTAAATTAAGGTTATTTTTAACGTACCATTCGTCATTATATGGCATCATTTCTTTTAAGTTCGCTTCTCCAGATATATAATGGGGTATTCTTGTTCTTATGTATGTGTTCGTGTTTTCAAGCTCCAATATTATTATGTCCCAATTTTTGCCGGCTTCTCTAGCAGATTTTGCAGCACTCAGCCCTGCAATACCTGCACCTATTATCAATAGTCTCTTTTGCATATCATCACTTCTCCATTAATATTTTTCTAACAATCCTTACTAAACATTATACAACAAATTTATCCAAACATCTCTTATTTATAAGTATCGTTTATTTGCTAGTTTATTTTATCAGTTTTTTGTCCTTACATGTGACATTTGATCTACTTGTGTAGAGGAGATGGATTTAGCACACGGATTATATTTTAGATAATACTAAATTATATGCTTTCTCTATTAGATTATCTAGATTTTGAGTTGCATTTCCTCCTCCTTGGGCTGTTTTGGAACTTCCTCCACCTTTTCCATCTACAATAGGCAGAACTGTTTTCAATAGTAAATTTATATCTATATCAACATCATCTGAACGGCTAAAAACTATTTGGGCAGTATCATTTATAGCACCAAGGAGTGAAATAGTTCTTGGGTGGCTGGTTATTTCTGTAGCTAAAAGTTTTATTTCATCAATTTTCCTACCTTTAAAAATCCATTTGATTATTTTTGTGTTTTGGATTACTTCTCCTTGATTATATAGCTCTTCAGCTTCATACTTTATCAGACTTCTTTTTAAATATGCATTGTCCTTTCTTAGGGTTTTATTCTCATCCGCAAGCTTTATCAAGACTTTATCCAGGTCATAATCTTTCACTGAGAATCTAGCACAAAGTGATAGCAACAGTGTATTTTTATATCTATAATCTTTTAAGGCTCTACCTCCGCATAGAAATTCAAACCTATAGGATTCCTTGAGCTTTTCCCATCGGATAATCTTTATGATCCCTACTTCGCCGGTGTTCATAACATGAGTTCCGCCGCAGGGAGAATAATCAATATCTCCAATTTTTACTATGCGTATCTGATCTTTGACACTCGGTTGTTTTCTCAAGGGGAACTTCTGTAATTCTTCCTCATGAACTATAATTGCTGAAATAGGCAAATTACTGTATATAATCTCATTGGCCATATCTTCAATGATATTACATCTATTGTGATCAAAATCATTAATGTTTATCTCTATACTTACACTGTTATCGCCTAAATGAAAGCTATCAGTTTTGCCGTTGAATAATTCTAGGAAGCAGTGAGAGAGAATATGCTGACCAGTATGTTGCTGCATAAGATCATATCTTCTATTCCAATCAATTTTACATTCCACATTTTTATGGTTTAATTCTTGAGCTATGATATGAAGCATTTGTCCTTCTTCCTCAATAACATTAAGAACTTCCCAATTATCAATAGTTCCGCTATCAGAAGGTTGTCCGCCACCTTCAGGATAGAAATATGTTTTGTCAAGAATCAAAGCATAATTGTTGTCATATGGGGTGCAACTGATTATAGTTGCTTTGAATTCTCTGATATATGAGTTTTCATGATATAGTCTTTTGGTCATTTATTTTTCCTCCAGAGATTATTTATAGTATTATTTTTTAGTTTATCCAATTATTTTAGAATTGTAAACATGCATACAATTGGTCTGCTTATTTCATATAATATATTAGAAAAAATTAAGGAGGGATAAAATGTTTAATGAAGCTATAATCATTCCAGTAATAATGGCTGTAATTGAAATTCTTAAAGGCTTAGGATTGCCAAAACGATTTGGTGCTTTAGCGGCTTTGCTCTTGGGAATGGTAATTGGAGTCTTTTATTTGGATTATCCTCAAATGAAGATAAGAATATTTCGGGGAGTTATTTACGGTCTTTCTGCAGCAGGTCTCTATTCTGGCACCAAAAACACCATAGAAGAAGTCCGAACGAGAAGAGGATGAGTCAGATTAACGCACTTATTCATGTACCAAATAATGGCTAAATAATAAACAGAAAAAATGAAATAATATATATAGTGTAAAGAATACAAAAGAGACAATAATTGGAGGTGAGTTCTATTGAATAATGACAATATGAATAATGATGAAACTAGGAGAAGTACCGGAGGAAGCGTTGTAGGATTTATTATTAGATTTGTTGTAGCAGCCATAGTATTGCTTGTTACTTCATGGATAGTTCCTGGGTTCTCAATAAGGGGATTTTGGACGGCTTTGATTGCAGCATTGATAATTTCAGCTGCAGATTATTTCATCGGCAAGATTTTCAATTTTGATGCCTCACCCTTTGGTAGGGGCTTATCAGGATTTATCGTATCGGCAGCCATAATCTATATTACCCAGTATTTTGTTGGAAACATGGCTGTATCCATATGGGGTGCGTTAATAGGGGCACTTGTAATCGGCTTGATTGATATGTTGCTGCCCACTAGGTTCATGTAAAACTGCCTTTGGCAGTTTTACTTTTTTTATGATATAATTTCCATAAATACCATTACCCAAATTAGGAGTAATAATTTTATGGATAATATTTTGTGTTATATGGCGGCTTCTATAATTCTAGGAATGTTGTTTGCGTATGTAATAAAACCTGCAATGGCAATTATTTTGATTAGTATATTTTTGATTTTGTTTTTATTGTTTTTATATAGAAAAAATAAGGGTAGAATAATAATTTTTATTTTACTGATTTTCTTTGCCGGAATGGCAGAATATACTTGGCATGCCTCGTTTGAAAGTAAGTTTGCAATGCATGAAAACAAAGAAGTAGAAATAGAAGCCCTAATATTGGATAATGGGACTCCAAAAATTGGCAGTGTTGTTTACAATGCAGAAACAAGGTATTTATTTGCTGATGAAAAAGTTTATAATTATAAGGAAAGGATACTATTTAAAAACTACGGAAAGTTTACTTATAAAGCAGGAGATATAGTAAAAGCTAGAGGACAAGCAGTAGGTTTTATAACAAAGAGAAACTTTGGAGATCAAGACTATAATTTATATAACAGAAGTCGTCGTATTTACAATCAATTTTTATCAAGAGATAATGAATTGATAAAAAAATCTGCAAATAATTTCAAGATCATCTTTTTATATGGATTAAGAAATAAGATTGCAGGAGTAATAAATTCATCAATGCCAAAAGCAGAGGCAGCTTTTCTTAATGCAGTAATTTTAGGAGATAAACAATGGATTGATGAAGGAGACTTAATAAATTTTCAGAAAACAGGTTTATCTCACTTGCTTTCTGTATCAGGTTTGCATGTAGCATTTATAGCCCTTATGCTTAATAAGCTTTTTAAAACATTGAAACTTAGTAGCAAAGCAAATGGGTTGATAACCTGCGTTTTAATAATTTATTATGTAATGATGATAGGAGCACCACCCTCTGCTGTTAGAGCTTTAATAATGATGATAGTAGTTACTATTGGCAAGAATTTGAATAAGGAATATGATTTGCTGGCTTCTGTATCATTTTCTGCAATTCTAATGCTTATTTTTAATCCATTGTTGATTCATAATCAGGGATTTATTATTTCCTACAGCTGTATATATTCCATAGCTTATTTATATGAGCCCGTATATGAAAAAATCAAAAATGTTCCTATACCCGCATTCATTAGAAAATCAATATCATTGTCTATAGCCATACAAATTGGTATAAGTCCTATTTTAATATATTATTTTCAATATTTTTCTATAGTCAATATATTGCTGAATATTGTAGCCATACCTTTTACCTTTGCAATAATAGCAATAGGCTTTCTAGGCGTCATAATCGGTATGATATTTTTAGAGGTATCGCTATATGTTTTCGCCATGAATTACTATTTGATATCATTTTTGTTGAAGTTTATTGAAATAGTTAGTTCTACTTCTTTTTCCGGATTTTATATACCTATTTTGCCTATGTATCTTGATATCATTTATTATTTATTGCTGTTATTGTACGTCAATAAGGCTAATGTAAGTTTTTATTTACGAAAATGGAAGCTTCAAATATCTATGACAGCAGTTTTACTAATTATGATGGTATGTTTAAAATATATTACTAATGATGATATTAGAATAGTATTATTAGACGTGGGTCAGGGAGATTCTATATTGATAACCACTCCTAGAGGTAAGAGTATTTTGATAGATGGAGGAGGTTCTGGGGCGAAAGGGAGTTATTACTACGATGTAGGCTCTAAGGTCACGGTACCGGCTTTACGAAAACTTGGAGTATGGAACTTGGATACTGTAATATTATCTCACAATCACGATGATCATTTAGAAGGTCTTCTTAAAGTAGCTGAAAAGTTCAAAATAAAGAATGTAATATTGCCCAAGGTACCGTATGTTGATGAAAACCTGCAGACATTAATAAGACTTTCACGAGAGAAAGGGTCTAAATTATTTTATGTTAAAGAAAATGATAAAATAGTTTTTGAGGAAAATATATACTTAAAATTTCTATCACCATCACAAAATATTATTTCTGGGACATCTTCAGATGAGAACAATAATTCCATAGTTGCTAAGTTGTTTTACGAAGATTTTACTATGCTATTAACAGGTGATATTCAAAAAGAAGGTGAAAATGTCTTATTAGATAAGGATGTAAGTGCCATAGTGTTAAAAGTGCCCCATCACGGAAGCTCCAGCTCTTCTACAAAGGAATTTATTGAGGCAGTCTCTCCTAAAATTTCGCTGATATCAGTAGGACAAAACACGTATGGTCACCCTTCTAATGAAGCCTTAGAAAATATTAGAGAAGTTGCATCAATTATTTATAGAACAGATGAAAATGGTGCTATAAAAATAATATCCAATGGACGAAAATTAAGTGTGAGAAGTGTCAGATGATATAACAGATATTTGTCAGGAGGAGAAATTATGTACAGATCTTTTATTAATAATCTAAAATCAGGAGATATTAGCAACATCTATTTATTATATGGTGCTGAGAGATATCTTTTGGATAAAGCTGTAGAAGAATTTAAAAATTATTTACTAAAAGATTTTCCAGAAATAAATTTTTCTACTTTTGAAGATGATCGCTTTGATTTATCAGAATTAATTAATGCTTGTAGCACTTTGCCTTTTGGTGGAAGCAAAAGACTTGTATTATTAAAAGATTTTCCAGGGCTTATATCTAAGGCAAAAAAGCCAGCTGATGAAAAAGCTGAAGAAGTCAGAGGAATAGAAAAAGCTGATAATTTCAGTTTTGTTGCCGAGTTGCCGGACACTACATGTTTGGTATTTTTAAATCACGGTGACGTAGATCGAAGAAAAAAACTATACAAAGATATAAATAAAATGGGGAAAGTCTATAAGTTTGATAAAATAAGCAAAGCTGATTTAACACAATGGATCAAGGGGCACTTTTCCAAAGCTGGCAAGGAAATGAAATCTTTAGTTTTAGAGGAATTTGTTACTGATACCGGTTATTTAGATAGGAATAGTGATGTAAACTTATACTATGTACAAAATGAAATAAATAAGGTTTTGGCCTATGTTGGTCAGGATAAGATTGTAAATAAAGAGCATACGGCAAATCTCTATCAAAAAAATTTAGAGAATGATATTTTTAAGTTAATTGATGCTTGTTGGGAGAAAAATATTTCAAAATGCTTGACCATATATAGTGACATGCTTTTATCGGGTGAATTCTCTTTTAGCATTCTTGCTATGGTTTCAAAAGGTATAAAAAATTTAATAAGAATAAAGGAACTTAAAAGTCGTGGATTAGACACTAAGAGTATATCTGAAAAAGCCAAAATACATGAATATACTGTTAAGCTTAATATGAAGCATATTGATAAAATGAGTTTTAAAATATTAGAAAAAGCTTTTGGAAGATGTTTGAAATGTGAAAAAGATATAAAAACAGGTAAGCTCAGTGAGCGGCTTTCATTTGAGATGCTCTTTGCTTCCTTATTTGACGAATGATACAATTAAAAACCCTGGCATAATGCCAGGGTAATTTTTTACATAGCAGCCTTCAATTTATTCGAAAGTCTAGATTTTTTTCTTGAAGCTGTGTTTTTATGAAGTGAACCTTTAGCGGCAGCCTTATCGATTAAGCTGACAGCCTTTCTGAGTAGGGCCTGTGCTTCCTCAAGATTTCCGGCCTTTACAGAATCTTCGAATTTTCTAATTGAAGTTTTCAAGGAGGAAATTATTATTTTATTTCTGCGAGTTTTGAACTCTGCAACTTTAATTCTTTTTAATGCGGATTTAATATTAGCCAATACATTCACCTCCTTCGAAATTCAATTAACAAATGGTATTTTATCACACAGCATAGCAAAATGCAAGGGCATACTAAAAGTATTGTATCATTATATTATGCATAAAATACAGATAATTAAAGATAATCTAATAGTATAGAAGGAAAGGAAAAATTGTATGGAGGGAAAAAAATGGCGAGTATAAGAACAGACTTAGCTTTGGAAGCCAAGGAAATACAAGAAGGAAAAGGTAAAAAGGATATTCCTGGTGTAGCAGTAGAAGTTGATGGCGATGAAGATATTAAAATAACGAGGGTTAGAATAGAGGAAGAAGTCGGCGCAAAAATAATGGGAAAACCAAAGGGAAATTATATTACTTTAGAAGTTTCAAGATTAAAGGAAAATGATATAGATTTAATGGAGGATGTAAGCAGAGCGTTAGCAAAAGAATTGATAACTCTTGTCAAGATTAAGGATAATTCCATAATCTTAGTGGTCGGTTTAGGCAATTGGAACATTACTCCAGATGCCCTGGGACCCAAAGTTATAGAAAAGATTCTAGTAACAAGGCATATGACTGAGTTTTTACCGGAACAAATCGATGAAGGAGTTAGGGCGGTTTGTGCTTTATCCCCTGGCGTATTGGGTATAACTGGGATTGAAACAAGCGAAATTATTCTAGGAGTAGTAAATCGAGTTAACCCGGATCTTGTCATAGTCATTGATGCTCTAGCCTCAAGAAAGCTAGAAAGGGTTAATACTACTATTCAAATTGCAGACACAGGCATCAATCCTGGTTCTGGTGTAGGAAATAATAGAAAGGAACTCAGCGAAGAGAGCTTAGGAGTTCCCGTTATCGCTATAGGCGTACCAACTGTCGTTGATGCAGCTACTATGGCAAACGACACAATAGATTTAGTGATAGACAATCTTATAAATGGGACAAAAGGAGAGACCAAGTTTTATGAAATGTTAAAGAACATAAACCGAGAAGAAAAAATGGAGCTTATAAGTGAAGTATTATCGCCGCGGCTAAAAGATTTGATGGTGACCCCTAAAGAAATCGATGAATTTATTGAAGATATATCTGATGTAATAGCTGATGGGTTGAATATTTCCTTGCATCCTAGCATACACATGGATGATGTGCATAGATTTATAAATTGATAAATTTTTAATCATATAAAAGATTTATAGGGCATATAAGTTAAAATATAATACAATTCTATTTTCTATGCAATGTAAAGCGGGGTGTGGGTGCTTGAATTTACAAAGGAGATATAGAAATAAGACTTTTTATTGGGGTGGTTTATTTTTATGTTTAATACTTCTGCTTTTCGCTGCTACTAAAAACATAAATCAAGCGGAAGGGGCCTTTAATGAACAGGATATATATGCGGGTGTAGAAAATAATTATACCGACAATTTCTTCATCAATATTCTCAACAATTGTATTCCAGCTTTAAAAACAGCATATGAAGGGCATAAAGGCGTAAATATTGCAGGGATTGATGACTTTTTTGTCGATAATATGGCGTCAATACCCATTAAATTTTTTAGAGATCCCCTTACTATTTTTAAACTGACATATTCGGGGTTTGCTGATGTAGGTGAAGAAGGATTAATAGCCGCCGGGTCTATGAAAGAAAAAATACCGGAAATAAAAAGCTTTTCTGATGCACCGGAAGGGGCTATATATTTCAGTGAAGAAGATGAGTATACAGCTAAAGAAAAGGAAGCTGTTGAAGGTACAGAGATTATTTCCAACGAGAACAGCGCAAATACACAGGAGTATGATGCGAATATACAATCACCTGAAAGAGTTGAACTATCTGCTAAATCTCCACAGATACTGATATATCACAGTCACGCTACAGAAAGCTACATGCCTAATACTGACTCTAATTATCATACCTTGACGGAAAAATACAATGTGATTTCAATGGGAAATACTATGACTAAGATGTTGCAGGATAAATATAAATATAAGGTTGTACATGACAAAACTTATCATGATAAAGAATCTTATGCATATTCCTATGCTAATTCTTTAGTTACTATAAAGAAGCAAATTGGTAAATACCCATCCCTTAAGGTTATACTGGATATTCATAGAGATGCTTTCACAGCAAAAGAAGACAGTGTAAAAACTGCAAAGAAAAATGACTATACTGTTACTATAAATGGTAAAAAAGCAGCAAAAGTTATGCTGGTTATAGGTAGAAAAAATCCCAACTATGCGGAGTTAGAGAAATTCTCAGCATATATAAAGAAAAAAATGGATAAACTATATCCTGGACTTTATTTAAGAACGGATAGAGCTAATACTAAATATAACCAATATTTTAGTAATTACTCAGTATTGATTGAGATTGGATGCATGCTCAATAATGTAGAGGAAGCAAGCTATTCTGCAGAACTTATGGGTAATGTAATAGGAGAAGTGCTTAAAGAATTGCAGGAGTGAAAAATTTGAATAGAACAGAAGAGAAACTATTAAAAAAGAAGATTAAAAAGAAGAAGGCAAGAGATATAACGATTCTGTTCATGTGTTTTATCTTTTTTTTAGTTATGATATATATTACAGATATAAAAACCTCTGAAATGATGGTAAAAAATGATGGCAAGTACGCAGTTTTTCTAAATATTGAAAATGAAACTGATATTAGAATTGATATTGCAGGTGAAACCTTTAAATTTAATATTGAGTATATAATTGAATCAATTAATGATACACTCAATTGGTCAAAAGAGAATCTTAATAAAATATTAAATCATATAGGCTCTTAAGATGACTTCAAGAGCCTATATGATTTTTATATGATTACATATTATATGCTTTTATGGTAAAATGATTTATGCTATAATTTATAAGATTTTAAAAAAATTAATGATAAATATCATTTTAATATATTGAAATATGAGGAGGAACATAGATGACGAAAGAGAGGCAAAAGCACATAAGAAATTTTTGCATTATTGCTCACATAGATCATGGCAAATCAACTCTTGCAGATAGATTGATAGAAAAAACCGGAGTCATAGCCATAAGGGATATGGAAGCTCAGGTGCTTGATAATATGGATTTGGAAAAGGAAAGAGGCATAACCATAAAGCTTACCTCTGTGAAGCTTAACTATAAATCAAAGGATGGAGAAGATTATATATATAATCTAATAGACACCCCGGGACATGTTGACTTTACATATGAGGTTTCAAGAAGCCTCGCAGCCTGCGAAGGAGCTATAGTCATCGTAGATGCAACACAAGGCATTGAAGCTCAGACTTTGGCTAATGTATATTTGGCCTTGGATAATAATTTAGAACTTTATCCTGTAATAAATAAGATCGATTTGCCCAGTGCAGATCCTGAATTCGTAAAGAAAGAGATTGAAGATGTAATAGGTCTAGATGCTGGAAATGCAGCTTTAATATCTGCCAAAGAGGGGATAGGGATAGAGGAAGTTTTGGAAGGAATAATAAAATATATACCTCATCCTCAGGGAGATGAAGATGCACCATTAAAAGCTTTAATCTTCGATTCTCTATATGATAGCTACAAAGGTGTAATAGCTTATATAAGAGTAATTGATGGAAAAGTTAGACCGGGAATGGACATAAAGATGATGTCAAACGGAGCCATATACGAGGTAGTTGAAGTAGGAACTCTAAGACCTGCCATGTTCCCATCCAGCGAGCTATTGGCAGGAGAAGTTGGATATATAACAGGAAGTATTAAAAATGTCAGGGACATTCATGTGGGCGATACAATAACAGATGCTAAAAATCCATGTCTCACTCCATTGCCAGGGTACCGAAAAGTGACTCCAATGGTTTACTGCGGAATTTATCCAGCTGATGGAGCAGATTATAATGACTTGAGAGATGCATTGGAAAAGCTGCAACTCAACGATGCAGCACTATTATTTGAGCCAGAAACATCTATAGCTCTGGGCTTTGGATTTAGATGCGGATTTTTGGGACTCCTTCATATGGAAATAATTCAAGAAAGGCTGGAGAGAGAATATAATCTGGATTTGGTAACAACTGCTCCCAGTGTCATCTACCATATTATGAAAACTAATGGAGAGATGGTGGAAGTATCAAATCCAACCAATATGCCATCTCCACAAGAAATCGACTATATGGAAGAACCTATTGTAGAGGCTTCGATAATGTCTCCTACAGAATATGTGGGAACAATAATGGAGCTATGCCAAAACAGGAGAGGCATTTTTAAAGATATGAAGTATATGGAAGAGACCAGGGCAATAATAAATTATGAATTACCCTTAAATGAGATAATCTATGACTTCTTTGATGCCTTGAAATCTAGAACAAAGGGTTATGCTTCCTTTGATTATGAGCTTAAAGGATATGCAAAGTCAGATTTGGTTAAACTGGATATATTATTAAATGGAGAAAATGTTGACGCTCTATCCTTTATAGTTCATAAAGAAAAAGCTTACAACAGAGGAAGGGCAATGGCTGAAAAGCTCAAAGATGTAATACCGAGACAGATGTTTGAGATCCCCATACAAGCTGCTGTAGGTCAAAAAATAATCGCCAGAGAAACGGTAAAGGCATTGAGGAAAGATGTTTTGGCAAAATGCTATGGCGGTGATATTTCCAGGAAGAAGAAGCTTTTAGAAAAGCAAAAAGAAGGTAAAAAGAGAATGAGGCAGGTTGGAAGTGTGGAGCTGCCCCAAGAAGCCTTTATGTCTGTTCTTAAGCTGGATGATTAGGTGACAAAATGGGAAATATAGGCTTATATATTCACATACCTTTTTGTAAAAAGAAATGTCTCTATTGCGATTTTAACTCTTATGATATTAAGAGCTTAGATGAAAATGCATATATTGATGCATTGATCGAAGAAATAAATTTCTATGCAAATGAGCAAAAATATAACTTTAAAACTGTTTTTATAGGTGGGGGTACCCCCACCATTATTAATCCTGGAAATATTGTAAGAATAATGCAAGCTGTAGAAAAAAATATTCAAACAGATGCAGAAATAACAATTGAATGTAATCCGGGTACTGTAGATAAGAAAAAGATTGATATTTATAAAGCTATAGGTATAAATAGGATAAGCATAGGCCTGCAAGCATGGCAAGATGACCTATTGGGTGTTATAGGGCGTATTCATAAACGTGAGGATTTTTTAAGAAGCTTTACCCTCTTCAGAGATTCAGGCTTTAATAATATAAATGTTGATTTGATGTTTTCACTACCGGGGCAGAATATGGATATGTGGATAGAAACATTGACGAAGGTGTGCAATCTAGGAGTTGAGCATTTATCTTGCTATAGTTTGATTGTAGAGGAGACAACTCCCATATATGCCCTAATTCAATCAGGCAAGCTTATAATTCCCGATGAAGATATAGACAGAGAAATGTATAAAACTGCAAAAGAAATATTAAATAATTATGGCTTAAAGCAATATGAGATTTCGAATTTCTCAAAGGATGGATTATGTTGTGCTCACAATTTGGTTTACTGGAATAATGAAGAATATTTGGGAGTAGGGGCAGGAAGCCACTCCAAAATCGGGGGGAAAAGGTTTTGGAATTATAGCTATGTAAATGAATATATAAAAAATATTAGAGACAAGAAATCCGCTATTGAGGGCTTCGAGAATATCAGTATCTTAGAAGACTCGTGGGAAACAATAATACTGGGCTTAAGATTAAATTCCGGCATAGCTTTATCTGATTTTAATGATAAATATAAGACGAATTTTCTTAAACAGTATGAAAAAACATTAATAAAATTGAAGGAAGAGGCTCTAATACAAATACAAACAGATAGAGTCATATTGACAGACAAGGGACAAGATTTATCTAATAGGGTTTTTGTTGAATTCATGAAATAACAACAATTTTTTCAAAATACTATTGACAAAAAAATGCTACAGTGATATTTTAAAAGCAGAATTAGCACTCAGCAGTGAAGAGTGCTAACAAAGGAGGTGATATCTATGTCACTAGGAAGCAGGAAACAGCTTATTCTACAGGCTATCATTGAAGATTACATCAATACTGCAGAACCTGTAGGTTCTAGAACAGTATCCAAAAAATATTTAACCGATGTAAGTTCTGCGACCATCAGAAATGAGATGGCAGATTTGGAAGAGATGGGCTATATTGAACAGCCTCATACTTCAGCAGGGAGAATACCTTCCGATAAGGGCTATAGATTATATGTGGATCATTTGATGAGCCAAAAAGCTATAAATCAGAAGGACAATGATTTCATCCGAAAGGAATTTATGGATACTATAGGAGAAATTGATAGACTTATTAAGCATGCTTCTAAATTATTATCTAGTATGACCAAATACACCTCTATTGCTATGGCACCTCAATTTAAAAGGACTTGCTTGAAACATTTGCAGATTATTAAGGTAGACAGCTTTAATATATTAGCTGTAATTGTAACTGATGCAGGAATAGTAAAAAATAGTGTAATAAGGTCTGAACAGGATATAGATATTGATACTCTGGATAAAATATCAAAAATATTGAACGAGAAGCTATTAGGTTTATCCATTGAAGAATTGGTAAAGATGGACTTTAGCGAATTAGATAATAGTATCAATGGTTATAAGCAAATTTTTACTGAAATACTGCCTGAATTATTACAAGCTTTAAAGTATTCAGAAAGAGCAGAGATATATTATGACGGAGCAGCAAATCTCCTTGAACTTCCTGAATATAATGATGTTCAGAAGGCAAAAGATTTCTTAAACGTTTTGGATGAAAATGATCTATTATTCGATATACTAAATGATGTTTCTAAGGATACATCGGTTATTATTGGCAAGGAAAACAAGGTTCATCAGTTGAAAAACTGCAGTTTAATTACTGCGACTTACAGCTTTAATGGCAAAATCATAGGCTCGGTAGGAGTTGTAGGTCCTACTAGGATGAAATATTCCAAGGTTATCTCAGTTGTTGATTGTTTGACGCAAAATTTAAATGATATTTTATCAAAAATAATTAAAACATAGTTGAACATGGAAAATATTTAATTGATGGGTGGGCAGATAGATGAAAAAGAAGCAAGATGATGATTTGAAAGACAAAAGTAAAGATGAGTTAAAAAATGAAGACAAAGACTGTAAATTGGAACAATTAGAAGAAGAACTTAAAGCAAAGGATGATAAGATAAAAGAATATGAAGCATTGATGGAGGAACATAAAGACAGGTACTTGAGACTTCAGGCTGATTTTGATAATTATAAAAAAAGAATAGCTAAAGAAAGAGAAGATATATTTACCAATTCTTTGGAAGATATAATGTGCCAGCTGCTTCCTACAATAGATAATTTTGAAAGAGCCTTAGAATCTTTTAAATCTGGAGATTTAGACAAAAAATATACTGAAGGACTTGAGATGATATATAAGGATTTCATTATGACTTTAAATAAGAATGGTTTGGAAGAAATACATGCACTGGACTGTGTGTTTGATCCTAATATACACCACGCAGTGATGCAGGTGAAGGCTGGGGAAGAGGATGAAAATCAAGTAAAAGATATTTTTCAAAAAGGCTATATGCTGAAGACAAAAGTGATAAGACCTACAATGGTAAAAGTAGCAATTAAAGGTTAATTATAAATTGTAAAAGTTTAAGGAGGATGAATATAAATGGCAAAAGTTATTGGTATCGATTTAGGTACTACAAATTCTTGTGTAGCAGTAATGGAAGGTGGAGAGCCTGTAGTAATACCCAATGCAGAAGGTAACAGAACCACCCCTTCTGTAGTGGGTTTTTCAAAAAATGGGGAAAGGCTTGTAGGCCAGGTTGCTAAAAGACAGGCTATTACAAACCCGGATAGGACAGTTTTATCAATTAAAAGAGAAATGGGAAGCAACCATAAGATAAATATAGATGGGAAAGATTATACTCCACCAGAAATATCAGCTATAACACTTGCGAAGCTTAAGCAGGATGCCGAAGCCTACTTAGGGCAAGCTGTAACTCAAGCAGTTATAACTGTTCCAGCTTACTTTAGTGATAGCCAAAGACAGGCAACAAAGGATGCAGGTAAAATTGCAGGCTTGGAAGTTTTGAGAATAATCAATGAACCTACTGCTGCTGCTTTAGCCTATGGTTTAGAAAAGGAAGAAAGCCAGAAGATATTGGTGTTTGACTTAGGCGGTGGAACCTTTGACGTATCCCTGTTAGAACTGGGGGATGGAGTTTTTGAAGTTTTAGCAACTAGTGGAAACAATAAACTAGGTGGGGATGACTTTGATATGAGAGTCGTAAACCACATGGCAGATGAATTCAAGAAAGAGTATGGAATTGATCTTAGAAATGATAAAATGGCAATGCAAAGATTGAAAGAAGCTGCAGAAAAAGCAAAAATAGAGCTTTCCAGCGTGCTTCAAACAAATATAAACCTTCCATTTATAACAGCTGACGCCAGTGGACCAAAGCATTTAGATATTACATTGACCAGAGCAAAGTTTGATGAATTGACCCATGACCTTGTTGAAGCTAGCATGGTGCCGGCGAGAAAAGCTATTTCTGATGCTGGTTTATCTGTTGAAAAGATTAACAAAATAATATTAGTAGGTGGTTCTACAAGAATACCTGCTGTTCATGATGCAGTAAAGAAGCTTACAGGAAAGGAACCATACAAGGGAATAAACCCAGACGAATGTGTTGCATTGGGTGCTGCAATACAAGCTGCTGTATTGACCGGAGAGGTTAAGGATGTATTGTTGTTGGATGTTACTCCGTTATCCCTTGGTATTGAAACCTTAGGCGGAGTGTTTACTAAGCTTATAGAGAGAAATACAACAATACCTACCAAAAAGAGCCAAATATTCTCAACAGCTGCTGATGGTCAGACTAGTGTGGAAATCCATGTTCTTCAGGGAGAAAGAGAGATGGCTGCTTATAATAAGACCTTAGGAAAATTCCAGCTTACAGGCATAGCACCCGCACCAAGAGGAATACCTCAGGTGGAAGTTACTTTTGACATAGATGCTAATGGTATTGTTCATGTATCAGCAAAAGATCTAGGAACCGGTAATGAGCAGAAGGTTACAATAACAGCCAGTTCCAATTTATCCAGTGATGAAATAGATAAAGCCGTGAAAGAAGCGGAAAAGCATGCAGCAGAAGATAAGAAAAGAAAAGAAGAAGTTGAGATAAGAAATCAAGCAGATAGCTTGGTTTACCAAACAGAAAAATCTTTGAAAGATTTGGAAGACAAATTAAGTCAGGAAGATAAATCTAAGATTGAAGCTGAACTGAATAATTTGAAGGAAACTTTAAAAGGCACGGATAATGATCAGATTAAAGATGCTACCGAACATCTGACGAAGGTCTTTTATGATATATCATCTAAGATATATCAAGCTACCGGAGGGCAAGACAACCCAAATCCAGAGGATTTTGCACAACAAAACGACGATGGCACAATAGATGCAGATTATAAAGTTGATGAGGATAAATAGTATTTACCTCTCTACAAGGCGGTGTTAGCATGGCAGTAAAAAGGGATTATTATGAAGTTCTAGAAGTAGATAAGACTGCATCGGAAGATGAAATAAAAAAAGCATATAGAAAGCTAGCAAAAAAATATCACCCAGATGTCAATCAAGGCAACAAGGAAGCAGAAGGTAAATTTAAAGAGATTAATGAAGCATACGAAGTATTAAGCGATAAAGATAAGAAGAATAAATACGACCAATTTGGTCACTCTGCTTTTGATCCCAATAGTTTTGGCGGCGGAGGTTTTGAAGGCTTTAGCGGCGGCTTTGGCGGCTTTGGAGACATATTCGATACAATTTTTGGTGACGGTGGCTTTGGATTTTCTACTTCCGGCAGGAGTAGAAAATCCGGGCCCCAAAGAGGCAGCGATTTAAAGTATGAGATGGACATAAGTTTTGAGGATGCAGCTTTTGGTATTAAAAAAGAGATAAATGTCAACAGAAATGAAACCTGTGAAACCTGCAAAGGCACAGGAGCCAAAGAGGGCAGCGGAGTAGAAAATTGCAAGACCTGTGGAGGTTCGGGGGAGGTAAGGCATATTCAGAGCTCACCCTTTGGCAGAGTTGTAAATGTAAGAACCTGTGAGGAGTGTCGTGGAGAAGGCAAAATAATAAAAAATCCATGCTCTGCTTGCCTAGGAAGAGGTACGGTAAGGAAAACAAGGAAAATCACCATCGATATACCTGCAGGTGTTGATAATGGTTCAATTCTAACTTTGAGAGGAGAGGGAGAGCCGGGGCAAAAGGGTGGACCCAATGGGGATTTATATATCTATTTAAAGGTAAAACCTCATAAGATATTCAAAAGAGATGGTTATGATTTGTTTTGCGAGGTGCCTGTAAGCTTTGCTCAAGCCGCTTTGGGTGGGAGAATTCGCGTCCCAACTTTAGAGGGAGATACTGATTATAGCCTTGAGGAAGGCACCCAAACAGGAACGACTTATAAGCTTAAAGGCAAAGGTGTGCAAAATCTTAAACGTAACTCCAAAGGTGATTTATACTTTACAGTAAAGGTTCGGATACCTAAAAAATTATCTGAAAAGCAGAAAGAACTTTTGAGACAATTTGCAGATGCCAGCGGCGAGAATATTGGGGATTTGGGGAAATCCTTTTTTGGCAAAGTAAAGGATGCCTTTGGAAAATAAGCAGCACTAGATGCTGCTTTTTCTATGTATATATTGTAAAGCAAGTTACAATTATATATAATATGGTAAGTATTTAGTGTTAAATCATATAATTGAGGAGAGTATGTATGAATTACATAGAAATTAGTGTGATAACTACAACGGAGGCCACAGAAGCGGTATCATATATTTTGGAAGATGAAGGGGCTTCTGGAGTAGCTATCGAAGATCCCAATGATTTCATATTGATGAATAAAAACAAAACGGATTGGGATTATGTAGAATCCGAATTGATTGAAGCCATGGGAACAGATGTAAGAGTAAAGGGTTATTTCCCTGAAACCACTTACTCAGATGATTTGATTAAAAGTGTCCAATCGAGAGTTGATTTGCTGACTGACTTTGGTCTTGACAAAGGTAAAGCTGAGATAAGCAGCAAAACCATAAAAGAAGAAGACTGGTCAAATGCTTGGAAAAGGTATTTTAAACCCTTCAAAGCAGGAGAAAAGGTGGTTATTAAACCTACTTGGGAGAATTATGATATCCAAGAAGATGATATTATAGTTGAAATTGATCCAGGTATGGCTTTTGGTACGGGAAATCATGAAACTACTCTCATGTGCATTAAACTTCTGGAGCGCTATGTAAAAAAAGGAGACAAAGTATATGATGTTGGCTGCGGTTCAGGTATACTGGGAATAGCTGCTGCAAAATTGGGAGCAGATAATGTTTTATGCGTAGATTTGGATGGAGTTGCCTGCAAGGTTGCTTCTGAAAATGTAGAAGTAAATAAGGAAATTGATAAGATTGAGGTAAGAAATTGCAATTTGCTTGATGCGGCATCAGCAAAAGCAGATTTGATAGTTGCAAATATAATAGCAGATGTAATAATCTCTTTTACAACTCAAACCTTGGAGTTCTTGAGGCACGATGGCATATTCATTTCTTCGGGTATAATTTTAGATAGACGAGATGAAGTAGTGAATGAATTGAAAAAGCACCAGTTCAATATTTTAGAAATAGTGCAGATGGGTGAATGGTGTGCAATAGCTGCAAAGAGGGATTAGTATGCATCGATTTTTTGTTAGCACAGATAATATTAAAAAAGGCGGCATAGTAATTACTGGTGAAGATGTGAGTCATATATCACGAGTTTTAAGGTTGAAAATTGGTGATAAAATTATTCTATGCGATGGTCAAGGTAATGACTATTATGTCTCAATTGAAAATATGGACAAATATGCAGTCATTACAAGAATACTTGAAAAAACGGACTCCATAGGAGAACCTAACATAAATGTGATACTTTTTCAAGGCATACCCAAAGGGGCAAAAATGGATAGTATCATTCAAAAGTGCACAGAAATCGGGGTGAGCACAATTGTTCCTGTTCTTAATGAACGAACTGTAGTAAAATTATCGGATGAAAAAGATGAAAGAAAAAAAGTAGAGAGATGGCAGAGGATTGCTGAGGAAGCTGCCAAACAAAGTGGCAGAGGTATAGTACCCAAAATTGAGATGCCTAAAGCTTTTGAGGAAGCTTTGACAGAAGCTATAAAGTTGGATATATCTATTATTCCTTATGAATTAGAAAAACGAAATACACTAAAAGGATATCTCCAGGGAAAAGCTATAAAGAATATTGGCATTTTCATTGGACCTGAGGGTGGATATGCGGATTTTGAGATTAAATCAGCTCTGGATATAGGCGTTACACCCGTTACTCTTGGTCCAAGAATTTTGAGAACAGAAACTGCAGGCTCTTCTGTTTTAAGCTGTATAATGTACGAATTTGATGAGATGAAGATTTAAATTTATTGGGGGAAAAACATTGAATAAGGTTGCCTTTTATACTTTAGGATGCAAGGTAAATCAATATGAAACTGAAGCCATGATGGAAGCTTTTGAAAAAGCAGGATATGAAATTGTAGAATATGATGGTTATTCGGACATTTATGTTATAAATACCTGCACAGTAACCAATATGGGAGATAGAAAATCTCGCCAGATAATTAGAAGAGCATTGGAACATAATCCGAAGGCTTTTATTGCGGTTGTAGGTTGTTATTCTCAAATAGCTCCTGATGAAATTATGAACATACAGGGTGTAAGACTTGTGGTTGGAACCAATGAGCGTTCGAAAATTGTGCAGTTGGTAGAAAAGACAAGAGATAAAGACAGCAAAGTTAGTGTTGTTGGAAACATAATGGAGATAGAAGAATTTGAGGATATGAATATAAAACATTATAAAAGTCGCTCTAGGGCTTTTATAAAGATTCAGGAAGGCTGTGAACAGTATTGCACATACTGTATAATTCCCTATGCTAGAGGAAGAATCCGAAGCAGAAAGCCAGACAGCATAATAGAAGAGGTTAAGATTCTTGTTGACAGTGGATATAAAGAAGTAGTTTTAACAGGTATTCATGTAGGATCCTATGGAAGAGATTTGAGGAATATTGAACTGATAGATATAATTCAGATGGTTCATGACGTAGATGGTATTGAGAGGGTCAGAATGAGTTCTGTTGAGCCCAAGACCTTTGATGATAATTTTATCAGTAAACTTCCCCACTTTAATAAGCTATGCAGACATTTTCATCTGTCTTTACAAAGTGGTTGCGATGAGACTTTAAAGAGAATGAACAGAAAGTATACAACAGAAGAGTACAAAGCAGTTGTAAATAAATTAAGAAATATATTTCCTGATGTAGGTATTACAACAGATATTATTGTAGGCTTTCCTGGAGAAACAGAAGAAGAATTTGAAAAAACTATAAAATTTGTTGAGGAGATTTCATTTAGCTCCATGCATATATTTAAGTTCTCTCCACGGAAAGGGACACCAGCTGCAAAGTTTAAGGGACAGATTAACCCGCAAGT
The DNA here is from genome assembly GCA_028709965.1 of Lutispora sp. GTDB lineage: Bacteria > Bacillota > Clostridia > Lutisporales > Lutisporaceae > Lutispora. The sequence goes on along the minus strand of JAQUTA010000003.1, from coordinate 43,224 downwards.
TAAGGAAGCAAGAAGTAAAATTATTTCTAGTATTGCAAAAATAAATGAAATAAAATTTATGAATAGTTTCGTAGGCAAATCTTTAAAGGTTCTTTATGAACAAAAAATTGATAAATACAACAATTGCTATGAAGGTTTGACAGATAATTATATAAGAGTAATATCTGAAGCGGCATATGATATTAAGGGTGAAATAATTAATACAAATATTAAGAGCATACAGGGAGATTTAATGAAAGGTGAATTGGAAAAGATTTAATATCTAGAAGGATTTTAGAAGTTTTTGTTGAATATTTCTTTAAGCCTATTTAGGGAGGTGAAGTATTTTTATGGAAAACTGTATATTTTGTAAGATAATAAAAGGTGAAATACCATGCAGCAAAGTATATGAGGATGATAAAGTGCTGGCATTTAATGATATAAATCCGGAAGCTCCAGTTCATGTGCTTATCGTTCCTAAGACTCATGTTCAATCTGTAATGGATATTAATGCTGATGACTGTCAATTAATCAGTCATGTTTTTTATGTTGCCTCTAAGATAGCTGAGGAACTAAAAATTAGTGAAAAGGGTTTTAGAATAGTAAACAATGTAGGAGAAAATGGTGGGCAAACTGTGTCTCATATACATTTTCATCTTTTAGGAGGCAGGCTGCTACAGTGGCCTCCCGGTTAAACAATGACAAAGCTTTTATTGACACAATATTGGCATGTACTGTATAATGAAATATGTGTTTAATTTATCCCGCTTTTTATGCAGTTAAATTTAACCTATTGATTGTTACCAGCGGAGGGAGGGTGAGTTAGATGTCTGAAATTAAAGTTGGTGAAAATGAATCTCTGGAAAGTGCATTGAGACGTTTCAAGAAAAAATGTGCTAGAGCCGGAGTATTAGCTGAAGTTAGAAAAAGAGAACATTATGAGAAACCTAGTGTTAAAAGAAAAAAGAAATCTGAAGCAGCTAGAAAGAGAAAGTTTAAATAAGTTTTATATGAAGAAGGATGATTTAAATGTCTCTCAAGAAAATTTTACAAGATGACATGAAGGCTGCAATGAAAAACAAGGAAACTATACGAAAAAATGTAATCACAATGGTTAGGGCAGGAATACTTCAAATTGAAAAGGACAAGAAAATTGAACTAGACGATGAAGCTATTCTTGAGGTCATTGCCAAGGCTGTTAAGCAAAGAAGGGATTCAATTCCGGAATTTAAAAAGGGCAATAGACTTGACATTGTAGAGGGTTTGGAAAAAGAAATTGATATATTGATAGAATATCTTCCTCAGCAGCTTAATCAAGATGAGTTAGATGTCATTGTTTCACAAACTATATTTGAAATAGGAGCTCAAAGCTCCAAGGATATAGGCTTGGTTATGAAGGCTCTTTTGCCTAAAGTCAAAGGCAGAGCGGATGGAAGAATGGTAAATGAATTAGTTAAAAAGCATCTAGATTAATTCTGATTAATAAACCTGAAATCTTAAGATTTCAGGTTTTATAATATTCATTTGACATATTACACATTCTATTACAATGGCAGACATGATTAAAAATATATTTTTGATGGAATGAGTTGTTAAACTGGTGTATAATTAAGTATGAAGTAATAAACGTTTTAAAAGATTAAATTAATATTGAGAAGAGGGGGTAAAAATTTTGTTTGGCGATTGGACTGCACTAACTATTTTCCTATATGTTATAGGCTTGGTGCTACTGACTATAGAAGGTGTAGTGCCTGGGTTTGGCATACCAGGTATAGCAGGCATTGTATGTGTTATTATTAGTGTTGCAATGATTACTTCAAGCGTCTATGAGGCTTTGCTTTTAATTATTGCCACTGTAGCACTGTTTGTTCTTGTAATTGTTCTCATGTATAAGCTAGGCTATGGAAGTAAATATGCGAAATTTTTAATATTGAATACAGAGCTAAAGCAGGAGGAAGGCTATACTAGCTCAACAAAAGATATCTCCTATATAGGGAGAATTGGTATTGCAGATACACCTCTCAGACCTGCTGGAGTTATTGTTATTGATGGCAAGAGGCTTAGCGCTCAATCACAAGGTGATTTTATCATAAAAGGAGCAAAAATTATCGTTACAGAAGTTGACAGTATGAAAATTATAGTAAAACAGTTTGAGGAGGAGATTTAGTATGGATTTAATAGTACCAATTCTAATTCTATTTGTTATAATCTTGGGCATTACAATATTTTTGAGTTTTGTCCCAATAGGATTATGGATTTCATCATTGGCTGCAGGTGTAAATGTAGGAATATTTAATCTAGTTGGTATGAGGCTTAGAAGAGTTATACCGAGCAGGATTGTCAACCCATTGATTAAGGCTAGAAAGGCAGGAATAGGAGTTTCAGTTAATCAATTGGAGGCTCATCACCTAGCAGGAGGAAATGTTGACAGAGTTGTAAATGCGCTTATCGCTGCAGAAAGAGCGCAAATCGAATTGAGTTTTGAAAGAGCAGCTGCTATAGATTTGGCAGGCAGAGATGTGTTGCAAGCTGTTCAGATGAGTGTAAATCCTAAGGTTATTGAAACACCCATTATTGCAGCCGTTGCCAAGGATGGTATTGAAGTCAGGGCAAAAGCTAGGGTTACAGTGAGAGCCAATATTGATAGATTGGTAGGTGGAGCTGGAGAAGAGACAATAATAGCCAGAGTTGGAGAAGGTATTGTAACAACTGTTGGCAGCTCCGAGAGCCACAAGGCAGTTTTGGAAAACCCGGATTTGATTTCTCGAACTGTATTAAATAAAGGCTTAGATTCAGGCACCGCTTTTGAAATTTTATCAATAGATATAGCTGATGTTGATGTAGGGAGAAATATCGGGGCTCAACTTCAAACGGATCAAGCTGAAGCGGATAAACGAATAGCACAAGCCAAGGCTGAAGAAAGACGTGCCATGGCAGTAGCCAAAGAACAAGAAATGAAGGCATCAGTTCAGGAAATGAGAGCCAAGGTTGTAGAAGCTGAAGCTGAAGTACCAAAAGCAATGGCGGATGCCCTTAGACAAGGCAAAATGGGAGTAATGGATTATCTTAATATCCAAAATATACAAGCGGATACTCAAATGAGAGACTCGATTTCAAAATCCGGCAAAAGCGAAGCTATAGATAAGGATAAAAAGTAAATTCCTATGCCGGAATTTTAGAAAAAGGCAGGGGAAGAGCATTGGAAAATATATGGATTTTTATACTGATAGCTGTTGTTGCTAATGTTATCGGCTCGCAAAGCAAAGCAAAGCAAAAAAAGAGACAAATACTATCATCTGCAAAAACCGTTAAAGAGGTCGATTACAATTATAAAAATCAAATTATGATGCCGGAAATAAAAGATGATTATCGAACAACAAGGCGAGATATAGACTTTATTGAACAAAAGAGCTTTTTGAATAAAACCGAAGAAGTAGTATTTAGACCTAAAGAAGTTATAGTGGAAGCTGAAGATGTATTTGATCTTGGATTGTCTGAGCTTCAACATGCAATAGTGATGGCAGAGGTTCTTAATAAGCCTTTAGCTTTGAGAAAAAAATAAATACATTACTTAAAAAACACATGAGAAAACCTCGTGTGTTTTTTGTTCTAAAGAATAGGCTTTGTCATAAATTTAATATGAGGTGTTTGTTATGAATTCGAAATCCTATAAAATAAAGGAAAAAATATCAGATGCTTTTGAGCTGCCCAAGGACATTACTCTAGATATACCTAAGATTACAATATTAGGTGCTGATAGTGCAACAGTTGAAAATCACAAGGGAGTTATGAGTTATAGTGATAATCAAATAATAATAAACACAGGATGTGGAATTCTTATAATTTCCGGGCAAAATCTTGCTATAAAATCAATAATTCAAGAGGAAATAATAATAATAGGGAAAATAAGCAATGTAAGCTTTTGATGAGGTGATGCCATGTTTATATTGAGAATATGGAATTATTTTTGCGGATATGCTATCATAATTGTTAAAGGTATAAAGATAGAACGATTTATAAATCTTGCTGTTATCAATGGTATTTATCTTTGGGATATTCAAAAAATTGATTATACAACTATAAAAGCCAAAATAAATCTTAAAGACTTTTCTAAGCTTAGAAGTATAGTGAGGAAGACTGACAGCAATATTAAAGTTATGGAAAAGCGTGGAGTACCCTTCAGGATGAAAGCTATGGAAAAAAGAAAATGGTTTTTCTTCGGACTGGGTGCTCTATTTATTTTTTTATATATTATGAGCTCATATGTATGGATGATTGAAATTAACGGATTGAAACATGCAGATGAGCAAGCTATTATTGACAATTTAAATGCAGAAGGTTTAAGGATAGGGGTAAGAAAAAAAAATATAGACAAGAGAGAAATAGAAAATCAAATGCTCATAAAGGTGCCTGATTTAACGTGGATAGGCTTAGAGATTAAGGGCACTAAAGCTTTCGTAACAGTTGTAGAGAAACGGCCAGAGCCACAATTCATAAGCAGAGAAGATCCATGCAACATTATTGCCTCTAAAAATGGAGTCATAGAAAAAATTCTCATTTTGAATGGAGATGGCATGGTTAAGGATGGGGACACAGTAAAAAAGGGCCAAGTTCTAGTTTCAGGCGCTATAATAAGAGATAATTTAGCGGATCGTTATGTTCACTCCATGGCAGAAGTTCATGCAAGAACCTGGTATGAAGATGTGGAGGAAATTCCATATGAGCAAATCGAGTACAAAAAAACAGGAAAAACTTTTAATACATATGCTATTGAAATAATAAAGCAAAAATTTGAAAGGAATAAGAAAGTCCATTTTGAAGATTATAATAAAAGTAATAAAGAAATTTATATACTTAGCTTTGGAAGCTATGTATTCCCAGTTAAGCTAGTTGTTACAAACTATGAGGAGCTTAAACCAGTGACAAAAATATTAAATGAGACTGAAGCGAAGACTCAATGTGAAAAGAGATTAAATGTTAGGATAAATCTACAGATTCCTAAAGAAGCAGTTATACTTGATAAAAAAATAGATTACTTTATTAATGATAAATCCATAATAGGCAAGATATATGTTGAGGTGTTAGAAAATATAGGTGTGAAAGATAGAATGAATTAGATTTACTTTAATAGGAGGAAGATAGCTTGATAAACAATACAGCTGAAGAAAAAGGCTTACTCATAGACATGGACAAGACAAAGATTCTATTTGGGGATTATGATCAGAATCTTTCATTGATTCAAAATGAGTTTGATGTTGATATAATATTAAGAGATAACAAACTTAGAATTATTGGAGATGAAGAAAACATTTCCATGGCTCATAAGGTTATTGATATCTTGATACAAAAACTTAACGAGGAAGAAATGATAAGTAGTCATTCAGTAGATTATGCAATCAGATTAGTCAGAGATGGAGAAGATAAAAAAACAGCTGATTTAAGTGGAGTCATAATTACTACAGCAAGAGGTAAAGTAATACGATGCAAAACTCTTGGACAAAGAAGATACATTGATGCGATGATAAATAATGAAGTAGTATTTTCCATAGGACCTGCAGGGACAGGTAAAACATACCTAGCTATGGCTATGGCAATCAAAGCTTTTAAAAATAAAGAAGTAAATAGAATAATCCTCACTAGGCCGGCAGTAGAAGCTGGAGAAAAGTTGGGTTTTCTTCCTGGAGATCTGCAAGACAAAGTTGACCCTTATTTAAGACCATTGTATGATGCTTTATACGATATAATGGGAGTAGAGAATTTTCAAAAAAATCTGGAACGAGGGTTAATCGAGGTTGCTCCCTTAGCATATATGAGAGGCAGAACTTTGGATGATTCGTACATTATATTGGATGAGGCACAAAATACCACTCCTGAGCAGATGAAGATGTTTTTAACTAGGTTAGGCTTTGGTTCAAAAGCTATAATTACAGGCGACGTGACCCAAATAGATTTACCTAGAGGTAGGTTTTCTGGATTAAAGGAAGTGGAGGAAATTTTAAAGGGGATAAGTGGAATTGAATTCATCTATTTAGATGAAAAGGATGTGGTAAGACATAAACTTGTGCAACACATTATAAAAGCATATGAAAAATATGAAGATAAAAATATAGATATAGTTAAACCTTTTGTTGAATAAAACGGAGGTAGATTATGGGAAAACCAAGGAAATTGAAAATTATGAAACTTGGGGCTAATGATAATTTTATAAAAGCTTCAGTGTTGGTTTTTATGTTTTTAATTATTTATGGCATATTAATGATTACTTCTGCACCGAAAAAGTACAGTTTAAGAATTGGAGATATTTCTGATACTGATATTGATGCACCTGCTAACATGGTTGACAAGACAGCAACAGAAATGAAGCGTAAAGAAGCCGAAGAAATAGTTCAGCCCATATATAAGCTGGATTTGACCGTACAAATAGAGCTTGAAAAGAAGATTGATTTATTCTTTAGCCAGCTAGAAGAACAAAGAAGCAATGAAGAACTGAATTTGGATCAAAAACTTCAAAATATAGAAGCTCAGTCTGTTATAGATTTGGATAAGGAATCTTATGAATCATTAATTAATTGTTCTATACAGGATTTGTTGCAGATGAAGGATAATATTAAATATCTTATGAATCAAATTCTGAATGAGAGGTTTAATGATAAACAACTGGAAACCAAAAGAGAAGAGATTACAGATTTCTTTTCAAAGCTACCTAAGAAAAATAAGCTTAACGATATTGGCGCCAAAATCACTGCCACAATAATAGAGCCAAACCTTTTTTATGATGACGAAGAAACAAATTTGAGAAAAAATGAAGCGAGAGCGGATATTGAGGATATACTTATAAAAAAAGGAACAAGAATCATTAGCAGGGGACAGGAACTTAGTATTCAACAAATTCAACTTCTTAAAGCCTATGGGCTTCTTAAAGATGAAGATAGAAATGATTACAGAATAAGTTTATCTTACGGAATTTTAATAATGATTTCAATGATAGTTTTTTGCTTGTACATATGGCGCTTTTGCCCTAATATATGGACAAGCAATTCAATGCTGCTATTGATAAGCATTAATGTTATTATTAGTCTATTAATTGCTGTTGGGACAAGAAATATATCAAATTATATAATGCCTATACCGGCTTGTGCGTTGATAATTACCATTTTAATCGATTCTAGAATTGCAATTGTGGTTAACATACTTATGACTATAATTGTTGGGTTCATTACAGAGTTTAATATTACAATAATGGTGGCGATGTTACTCTCAGGGTTGCTGGGTTCTATCATAGTTTCAAAAACCCAGCATAGAAGTGTGGTTATCTACGCAGGCTTAGCTGTAGCCCTTATAAATATTTTATCAATATTCAGCTTTGGGTTAATCAATAACATTGAGGCTAAGTACTATATTTATGATGTAAGCTATGGTATTGTAGGAGGAATTTTTACTTCTGTCCTTACCATTGGCTTATTACCTTTCTTTGAATCTGTATTTGACATAATAACACCAATTAAATTGATGGAGTTATCCAACCCAAATCAGCCGCTTCTGAGGAGGCTTCTCATAGAAGCTCCGGGGACTTATTATCATTCAATATTAGTAGGAAATCTTTCTGAGGCTGCTGCAGAAGAAGTAGATGCTAATGCATTACTTTGTAGAGTCGGCTCTTATTATCATGATATAGGTAAACTTAAAAGACCATATTTTTTTAAGGAGAACCAATTGACTAAAGAAAATCCTCATGATAAGATTTCACCAAATTTAAGTGCGTCAATAATAATCTCCCATGTAAAGGATGGTATAGAAACTGCTAAAAAATCTAAGCTTCCGTCTAAAGTTATTGATATAATAAGTCAGCATCATGGTGATACATTGGTGGCATATTTTTATCATAAGGCTGTTGCATCTCAAGGTGCAGATACTGTGTCTGAGGAGAAGTTTCGTTATCCTCTATTGAAACCACAGAGCAAGGAAGCTGCAATAGTTTTGTTGGCAGATTCTATAGAGGCCTATGTTAGGTCTTTAAGCGAACCGACCAAAGACGAGGTAGAGAAAGGCGTAAGAAAAATATTATTTGATAAAATAAATGATAATCAACTCAGTGAATGCAATTTGACACTAAAGGACATAGAAAGCATCACTCAAGCCTTCGTAAAGGTGCTGGCCGGTATTTTTCATGATAGGATAGAGTATCCGGAAAACTTAAAAGATATTTAACACATTAGCAAATGAAGGGGGAATTTATTTGACAGTATTGGTAGATAACAGGCAGGACTTAATGGAGATTTCAGAAGATATGGAGACTTTAGCCAATAAGATTGTAAAAGCTGTTTTGGATTATGAGGATTGGGATGATAATTTCGAAATTAGCATATCATTTGTTGATAACCAAGAGATGCAGGATTTAAACAAAGAGTATAGAAATATTGATGCTCCTACAGACGTTCTTTCTTTTTCAATGCTAGAATTTGAGGAAGATGATGAAGGTTTTGAAAGTGACCTAAACGATTATATCGAAGAGGAGCTTCCTTTAGGAGACATTGTAATATCTGTAGAAAGGGCTATAGAACAAGCTGGGGAATATGGACACAGCAAAGACAGAGAAATAGCTTTTCTACTAGTTCATGGCATGCTTCATCTTTTGGGATACGATCATGAAGAAAAAGCAGATGAAAGAGTAATGTTTCAAAAGCAAGATACCATATTGGGGATATTGAACATTAATAGATAAAGGATAGAATAATAAATTAGTAAAAATTAATAAAACTAATATGGAAGAAGGGTTAGTATGAAATCATCGTGGAAGGCTCTCTTTGTAATTATCGGAATAGTAGCAATGTTGCTATCTGCCTGTACGACTGAGTCCCAGTTGCCAGCATCGGATGAAACAATTGAAACAAGCACTGTGGAGGAGCCTAAGTCAGAAGAAGAACCAATACAAGAAAATAAGTTCATTTGTTCCCTTACTGGAATTGGAGTAGAAGATGAAACAGAAACAAAATATAGACCTATTGCAGTAATGATAGATAATGAGGTAAGCGCCAGACCTCAATCTGGCTTGAGCGCCGCAGATATTGTTTACGAGATGCCTGTAGAAGGCAATATCACAAGATATATGGCGATTTATCATCATGGAGCGTCAGAAAAGATTGGACCTGTAAGGAGTGCAAGACCATATTTTATAGATAAAGCTCTTGAGTATGGCTCTATTTATGTTCATTGCGGAGGTAGCCCTCAAGCGCTAAAGGATATCAAAGATTTAAGAATCGATGCCTTTAATGATTTGGTTGGCACTCCGGTTTTTTGGCGATCAACAGATAGAAAAATGCCTCACAACCTATATACCAATACAAGGCTCATGAGAGAAGTATCATCAAGCAAAAAGCTGGAGAATAAGACAGCTCCCCAATATTTCAGATTTAATAATGATTTCGTTGTGCCGGATGGAGGAAATGGACAAAATATTGTTATCAACTATGATAAAAACTATAAGGTCTCATATGTTTATAATGAACAGGAAAAAGTATATTATCGCAAGATAAACGGTGATAATATGAAGGATAAAGAAACTAAAGAAGATGTCAAGACAACCAATATAATAATTGAGAAAGTAGGACTGAAAGTAATAGACAAGGTAGGAAGATTGGAAGTTAGTAATATTACCAAGAATAGAGGATATTTGATTACCGGCGGAAAACTCATTGAGATTGAATGGAGCAAAACAAGTCGCAATGGGAAAACTATATATAAAAATATGAATGGCGAAGAGATTATTATCAATAAAGGTGTAACTTGGATTCAAATAGTACCTGAGTATGTAAAAATTGGGTTCGGGGAGTGATTAGATGAGCTATGATACTTTGATTGACAAAGCAAAAGAAGCAAGAGAAATGGCTTACGTGAAATATTCAAATTTTAAAGTGGGGGCTGCCCTTTTAGGGAAATCCGGTAAGATATATACTGGATGCAATGTTGAAAATGCTTCTTATGGCGCTACAATATGCGCAGAGAGAGTAGCTTTTACCAAAGCAATTTCAGAAGGAGAGAAAGAATTTGAAGCTATTGCAATTGTTAGCAGCAGTGAGGATGTTACATATCCTTGTGGAATATGCAGACAATTTATGTCTGAGTTTGGATTGGATTTAAAGCTTATTTTTACAGACGAAAAGAAAATTTCTGAGCATAAGTTAAGTGATTTACTGCCTCACGCGTTTACTGATTTTTAACATTATTTTTGAAATGGGAGGAGGAGCTGAAGTGGATAGCAGTTTTAAGTCAGGTTTTGTATCTATTATTGGCAGGCCTAATGTGGGGAAATCTACGCTTATAAATACTTTTATGGGCGAAAGGTTAAATATTATATCCGACAAGCCCCAAACTACCAGGAATACTATTAGATGTATACTGACCCAACAAAATCATCAGATCGTTTTTTTAGACACCCCCGGAATACATAAGCCAAAGCATAAACTTGGGGAGTACATGGTAAGCTCTGCAGTTCAGTCCCTAAAAGGGGTGGATGTGACTGTGGTTCTTGTTGATTGCTCTGCTCAAATTGGAAGTGGGGATATATATATCTTTGAAACTGTTAAAACCGTTAAGACAAGGAAAATACTTGCATTAAATAAAATAGACAAGATATCAAAAAAAGAACTTGAAGGTGTGTTGGCTAAGATAACATTATACGAAAGTATTTTTGACAGCATAGTGCCCATATCTGCTAAAATGGGAAATAATACAGATGATTTGATAAATGAGATTGTTAGATTTCTACCGGAAGGACCTATGTACTTTCCACAGGATATGATTACAGATGTTCCTGAAAGATTTATTGTAGCTGAGTATATACGAGAAAAAATATTGCTGCTGACAAGAGAAGAAATTCCGCATGGAACTGCAGTTGAAGTAATGTCTATGAAGGAGAGAGAAGGAAAAGAGATAGTTGATATTGAGGCAACGATATATTGTGAGAAAGAATCTCATAGGAGAATAATTATTGGCAAAGGAGGAGCTATGCTGAAAGCTATTGGAAGCAAATCAAGAGTTGATATAGAAAATTTGTTGAATTGCAAGGTAAACCTACAGCTTTGGGTAAAGGTTAAAAGAGACTGGAGGGATAGTTTATCGGCTTTGAAAGCTTTAGGATACAATTAGAGGTGTATTATGGCTATTGTTAGAACTCAAGGTTTGGTTTTGAAGTATACGGATATAAATGAGGCAGATAGAATATTGACTATTTTAACTAGAAGCAAAGGCAAAATAAAAGCAATTTCCAAGGGCTGCAGACGATCAAAAAGTAGTCTTTTGCCAAGCAGTGAGCTTTTTGCTTTTAGCGAACTAATTTTATATAAAGGGACTAATTTTTATCATGTAAGCACAGGAGAGTTGAGAGAAAGCTTTTACAACATTAGAAATGATTTATTAAAGCTTTCTTACGCAGTATATTTTACTGAATTGGCGGATACAGTGACAGACGAGGATCTATCAAGCGAGAGGCTATTTCTGCTTTTGTCTAATGCCTTATATTATTTATCTCGTAATGAAGTACCTATAGGCATTTTATCTTGTGCTTATCAAATAAAGCTTATGGATCTAAGTGGTTTTAAACCATGCATTTCAAAATGTGTTAATTGTGGCAATGAGGATAGTTTATATAAGTTTAGTATTAATTTGGGAGGAGCATTATGCAATAAATGTTCAGCTTATGATACCGCTGCAGTAAAGATAAGCGCAAATGTTTTGGAAACATTTGCCCTTTTGTTGTCTACATCTATTTCGAGACTAAATACAATAAAAATTGATAATACTATTTTTATAGAGATTGATAAGATCATAGATGCTTTTGTTCAAAGATATTTGGACAAAAGATTTAAATCCATGGACTTTATCAATAGTATTAAAAATCTCGAGGGAGAATGATTAATTTAGCCAACGAAAGGAGAATGCAGAGTGGATATCACGCTGGATAAAATCGACATTATAAGAGACAGAACCGGCGTTTCATATAAGGAAGCCCGGGAGGCTCTAACATTTGCCAATGGCAATGTGGTTGATGCTTTAATTAACATTGAAGAATCAGGGGACAAAAAGTGGACAGAAACAATGTCTGTAAAAGGCAATGAAGCAATGGACAAACTGAAAACTCTAGTTAAGTCAGGTAACGTAAATAGGATAAGGATAAAGAAGGACAACGGTGTTATATTAGACATACCTGTAACAGCAGGTGCCATAAGCGCAGTAGTTATGCCGCAAATAACTGCTATCGGAACTGCGGTAGCTTTGATGACTAAATGCACCATTGAGGTTGAAAGGCAAAATAAAGGAACAGTAAATGTAAATAATGTTATCAATAATGCAGTGGGAAATGCGGCAGACAAAGTCAGAGACTTTGCAGAGGAGGTAAAGAATACCACACAAAATATGAGCAGCAACAATGTAGTTGACGATTGCTGCTCTAAAATTGATACGGATATGCCTTAAATTCTATTGACAAAAAGGTTTGATTTTGTTAGTGTATATTACAAGAATTATTTTATTGGCTGTGATGGAGAATAGTAGCTTTAATACGAATTTTAGCGAGCTGATAGTTGGTGAAAATCAGCATTCATTTTATAGCGAAGGCACTCTTGAGCCAGTTTAACAAGAGGGCGGCTTAGGTCGGCCAATAAGGGTGGAACCGCGGAAGAAAACCTTTCGTCCCTTGCAGGGATGAAAGGTTTTATTTTTGTATAAATAAGATTGTTAGGAGGAATTAATATGACATTTCAAGAGATAATTCTCACACTACAAAACTATTGGGCTAAACAGGATTGTATCATTGCTCAACCCTACGATGTTGAAAAGGGAGCAGGCACAATGAGCCCGTATACCTTTCTTAAAGCACTGGGTCCTGAACCATGGAGAGTCGCTTATGTAGAGCCTTCAAGGAGACCTGCTGATGCAAGGTATGGAGAAAATCCAAATAGAGTATACCAGCATCACCAATTTCAAGTAATACTAAAACCTTCTCCAGATAATATTCAGGATTTATACCTAGGGAGCCTCATGGCTTTAGGAGTAGAACCTAAGAAACATGATATAAGGTTTGTAGAGGATAACTGGGAAGCACCAACTCTTGGAGCATGGGGATTGGGTTGGGAAGTATGGCTGGATGGCATGGAAATCACTCAATTTACATATTTTCAACAGATAGGCGGTTTTGATTGCGAATTGGAATCTGCCGAATTAACCTATGGCTTAGAGAGAATCGCCATGTATATACAAGAAAAAGATAATGTATTTGACATTGAATGGGTAAATGGAATTACATATGGTGATATCTTTAAAATGGCGGAGGTAGAGCATTCAAAATATAGCTTTGAATTAGCAGATACTGATTTGTTGTTTAAACTCTTTGATTCTTACGAAGGAGAAGCAAAAAGGGTAATTGAAGAAGGCTTGGTGCTTCCGGCTTATGATTATGTTCTTAAATGCTCACATATGTTTAATGTATTAGATGCAAGAGGGGCAATAAGCGTAACAGAAAGAACCGGTTTTATATCTAGAGTTAGAAATCTTGCGAGAATGATAGCACAGGGATATTTGAAGCAAAGAGAAGAAATGGGTTACCCTCTTAAAAATAAAGTAATGAATAATGATAAACAGGTACAAGGAGGAATATAAAGTGAGCAGAGATTTAATCTTTGAGATAGGGACTGAAGAAATTCCGGCAAAGTTTATGAATAGAACCTTAGAACAACTAAGAGAAATTGCGAATAAGGTATTTTTGGAAAACAGAATTAACTTTGAGTCTCTTAATACTTATGGAACCCCAAGAAGGCTTGTCATATACGTAAAAGCCATGTGTGAAAAGCAGGAAGATCTGGAGACGGTGCTAAAGGGTCCTTCTAAAAAAGCAGCATATGATGATTCAAATAATCCAACAAAGGCTTTGTTAGGCTTCGCAAAAGGCAATGGGCTTGATTTGAAAGACATATATATAAAAGAATTGTCTGGGACAGAATATGTTTATGGCAAAAAATATGTCCTAGGTATGGCTACTAAAGAAGTATTGGCAACATTGCTCCCAGAAATTTTAACTTCCATTAGTTTTCCCAAGTCAATGAAATGGGGCAATAAAACCTTCAAATTTGTAAGACCTGTCCGTTGGCTTATGCCAATCTTCGGTGAAGAATTGATTGAATTTGATAAAGACAAAATACCATGCAGTAAATTCACAAGAGGCCATCGCGTTTTATCAGAAGGCAATATAGAGATAAATAGGGCAGAGGATTATTTCGATAGGTTAAGGCAGGAATATGTTATAGTAGACCAAGATGAAAGAAGAGAAATTATCAAAAGGCAATGCGAGAAAATTGCGAAAGAGATAAATGGGGCACTAATTGAGGATGAAGAGCTTTTAGAAGAGATATTATATTTAGTTGAATACCCGACAGCATTGATTGGAAGCTTTGAAGAAGAATTTTTGAAACTTCCCAAAGAGGCTATAATAACTCCCATGAAAGAGCACCAAAGATATTTTCCCGTTGAAAACAAAGAAGGAAATTTATTAAACAAATTTATTGCTGTCAGAAATGGCGATGATAGATACATCGATACTGTTCGACAGGGCAATGAGAAAGTGCTTAGGGCAAGGCTGGCAGATGCAAAGTTTTTCTATGAAGAAGATAAAAAGACTTCTTTGGATACTTTTGTAGAAAAATTAAAGAATGTAGTTTTTCAAGAAACCCTTGGGACTATTTATGATAAGACTAAAAATATAATGGGAAATGCAGCCTATTTGGCAGAAGTATTGGATTTAGATAAAAATAGCAAAATCCAATTGGATAGAGCAGCATATTTAGCAAAAGCTGATTTGGTTACAAATATGGTAAAAGAGTTTGATGAACTTCAAGGAATAATGGGAAGAGAATATGCTTTCGTTCAGGGTGAAGCAATAGAGGTTGCAAATGCAATAAAAGAGCATTATATGCCAAGAAATGCAGGCGGTGAGTTGCCGGCTTCAATTATTGGTTCTGTTCTCAGCATTTCTGATAGAATCGACACAATAAGCGGTTGTTTTTCTATCGGTATACAGCCTACAGGCTCTCAAGATCCATATGCCTTAAGAAGGCAAGCTATAAGCATAATAAACATTATTATTGATAAAGAGCTTCATATAAATCTCAGAAACCTTATTAAAAATGCAATTGCACCTTTTTATAATATAGGAGTAGTTAAGGGCGGATTATCAAAGATAATAGATGATATAAATGAATTTTTTAAGCAAAGGTTAAAAAATGTTTTGTTAGATAGGAATTATGACTATGATGTCATAGACTCAATATTGAAGGTAGGATTGACCGATATATATGATGCTTTTATTAGAGTAAAGGAGTTGTCTAAGTGGAAGAGTCAGGAAGAGTTTTTAAGCATAGCCTTATCTTTTAACAGAGTGAGCAATTTGGCTTCAAAGGCAGAAGACTCATCGTTTAATGCGGAGCTGATGGCTGATGATTCTGAAAAAGTACTTTTTGAATCATATAATGATGTAAGCAAAATGTTTGGGGAAGCTATGGATGCGAAGGATTACAATAATGCACTAAAGGCTCTCATGCTTATGAAGACACCTATAGATAATTTCTTTGATAATACTATGGTTATGGTTGATGATGAAGAAATAAGAAAGAATAGATTGGCAATGCTCAAAACCATAGAAAACATGATGACTAGATTCGCTGATTTATCCTTAATAGTAGTGAATAAATAGAAATGCGCCCGCATTGCGGGTGCATTTCTATTTAATACAACTATATTGATTTCAATGTTGCAAAACAGGTTTTTTTTATGATAATATATACTTATATGTGTTGTATAAATGTTAAATAGTATAGCACAATGAACATAAATAATAAAAATAACCTGATGGAAGAGGGTGAACTCTATAGAATTCACTAACAGACAACAACAAATAATTGAATTAGTAAAAAAACACCAACCAATAACCAGTAAACATATTGCGGATAAACTTAACATGACTAGGGCAGCCCTGAGACCGGATCTTACTGTTCTTGCTATGGCGGGTTTTTTAGAAGCTAGGCCTAAGGTCGGATATTTGTATACTGGTCGTTCTGTAAATAACATGATTTCCGACTTTATAAGAAACATAAAAGTAGGGGATATAAAGTCAAGCCCTGTTGTAGTTTCTGAGGATACTATGGTTTATGATGCAATAGTAACATTATTCTTGGAAGATGTAGGAACGATTTATATTCATAATGGAGGTATATTAACTGGAGTTGTATCAAGAAAGGATTTTTTGAAGATTGCCTTAGGAAATACAGATATACATAAGGTGCCTATAGGAATTATAATGACTAGAATGCCAAACATAGCATGTGTAAAAGATGAGGATAGTGCCTATGATGTAGCAGGGAAAATAATACTCCATGAAATCGACAGTGTTCCAGTCGTAGAATCAGTATGCCTTGAAAATGGGAAAACGGGCTATAAGATTACAGGAAAGGTATCAAAAACAAATATAACAAGACTTTTGTATGATTTATGCGATGATGAGTTAGGAGGATTATAATGGTAGACGAAAAATCAATAATTTACGTAGTATCAGATTCTATTGGAGAGACAGCAGAACAGGTAGCGAGGGCTGCGGCCGCTCAGTATGGAAGCATTGTCAGTGAAATAAGGAGAATTCCTTATGTAAGTGAAAAAGAGACAATTAGAGAAATAATACAGGAAGCTAAAACCCATAAGAGCATTATTGTATACACCATGGTAATACCTGAGCTAAAAGAATACTTAGAAAAGGAAGCAAAGGATCAAGGCGTTTTTTATGTAGATATTATGGGACCGGTGATTGAGGCCATCTCTCATATAACAAAGACTAAACCTACATATACACCAGGTGTTAATAGACAATTGGATGAGGAATACTTTAAAAAGGTAGAGGCTATTGAATTTGCTGTAAAATATGATGATGGTAAAGACCCACGGGGGATAAAAAAAGCAGACATAGTAATTTTGGGAGTATCTAGAACTTCTAAAACTCCATTGAGCATGTACCTAGCAAATAAGAATATGAAAGTGGCAAACATACCTTTAGTACCTGAAGTAGAGCCGCCAAAAGAAATTTTTGAAATTTCTCCTAAGAAGGTATTTGGCCTTACTTCAAGCCCAAATAAATTGAATGCTATAAGGCAGGAAAGGCTTAAAGCTCTAGGCTTAAGCTTTGAAGCAAACTATGCAAATATGGATCGAATCCTCCAAGAATTGGATTATGCAGAAAAAATCATGAAAAAAGTAGGTTGCCCTACTATTGATGTAACTTACAAAGCTATTGAGGAAACAGCCAGTATTATTTTAAGAATAATGAAGGAGGAAAATTAATGAATAAATTGGTTTACAGCTTTAGTGAGGGTAAAGCTGCGATGAAGGACTTGCTAGGGGGCAAAGGAGCAAACCTTGCTGAAATGGCTAATATTGGGTTGCCTGTACCCCTTGGTTTTACTATAAGCACAAAAGCATGCAATATGTATTATGAAAAGGGACAAGAAATTTGGTCTGAATTACTAGACGAAATTTTTGAAAAATTGTCTGAATTAGAGAAAAAGATAAATAAAAAATTTGGAGATAAAGATAATCCATTGCTGGTGTCTGTTAGATCTGGCGCTAAATTTTCTATGCCTGGCATGATGGACACCATATTGAACCTGGGTCTCAATGAAGAAACAGTTAAAGCCATACATAAGAACACAGGAAATGAAAGATTTGCCTACGATAGTTACAGAAGGTTTATACAAATGTTTAGTGATGTAGTCATGAGTATTGATAAATATAAATTTGATAATATATTTGAATCCATTAAAGAGAATAGAAAAGCTAATTACGATACTGATTTAGATGCAGATGCTTTGAAGGAAGTTGTAAGCAGATTCAAAACATTATATAAAAATGAAATAAAGAGTGATTTCCCCGAAGATCCAAAAGAACAATTAATTCTTGCTGTTAAGGCAGTGTTTAGGTCTTGGAATAATGAAAGAGCAAATATTTATAGAAGAATAAATAATATACCTGATAATTTAGGCACTGCTGTAAATGTTCAATCCATGGTTTTTGGAAATATGGGTGACGACTCCGGCACAGGAGTTGCGTTTACTAGGAACCCAGCAACAGGAGAAAGAAAATTATATGGTGAATTTTTAATAAATGCCCAGGGAGAAGACGTAGTTGCAGGTATTAGAACACCTCAAAGCATTGAGAAGCTTAATGAAGTTATGCCTGAGATTTATAAACAGTTTGTTCAGATTGCAGACCTTTTAGAAAATCATTATAAGGATATGCAAGATATAGAGTTTACAATTGAAAAAGGCAAGCTCTATATACTTCAAACACGAAATGGTAAGAGAACAGCTTTTTCTGCTATTCGTGTTGCAGTTGAGTTAGTTCAAGAAGAAAAAATAACAAAGGAAGAGGCATTAATGAGGATAGAGCCTTCACAGCTTGATCAATTGCTTCATCCCACCTTTGATTCAAATGCATTAAAAAGAGCAATGCCAATTGCGAAAGGACTTCCTGCCTCTCCAGGTGCGGCTACTGGAAGAATTTATTTCACTGCAGAAGCTGCTGTGGAAGCATCAAGAAATGGTGAAAAAGTTATTCTTGTGAGACAAGAAACTTCTCCTGAAGATATTGAAGGAATGCTTGAAGCTCGAGGCATACTTACAGCGAGAGGTGGAATGACATCCCATGCTGCAGTAGTAGCAAGAGGTATGGGTAAATGTTGTGTAGCAGGTTGTGAATCTATAAAGGTTTATGAAGAAGAAAAGAAATTTATTGTAAATGGAAAGATTTACAATGAGAGCGACTATATCTCTATAGATGGAAGCACCGGAAATGTTTATGAAGGTATAATAGATAGACATGAACCTGAATTAAGCGGACACTTTGGACAATTAATGGAGTGGGCTGATGAAATAAGAAGACTTAGGGTAAGGACAAATGCAGATTCACCTAAAGATGCTATCCAGGCTGTAAAATTTGGAGCAGAAGGCATCGGATTATGCAGGACTGAACATATGTTTTTTGATGAAGCAAGAATTCCTGCTGTAAGAGAAATGATCATTGCTGAAGATATTGATCAAAGGAAAGCGGCACTAGAAAAAATACTCCCGATGCAAAGGGAAGATTTTGTTGGAATATATGAGGCTATGGGAGACAGACCGGTAACCATAAGATTACTGGATCCACCTCTTCATGAATTCCTACCGCATAACGGAGAAGATATTATGAATCTGTCAAGAGAAATGAAGATTAATTATGATAAATTAAAATCTAGGGTTGAAGAATTAAAAGAATTTAACCCAATGCTTGGACATAGGGGATGCAGATTGGCAATAACTTATCCGGAAATAGCAGAAATGCAGACAAGGGCAATTATTGAAGCAGCTATTCAAGTTAAAAAAGACAAAGGTATAGATGTTAAACCTGAGATAATGATACCCTTAGTAGGAGAGGTAAAAGAACTGACATTTATTAAGAATATTGTGGTAAAGCTTGCAGATAAGCTTATTTCAGAATCGGGCATTGAATTAAAGTATATGTATGGAACAATGATAGAAGTTCCTAGAGCAACTTTGGTAGCTGATGAAATAGCAGTGGATGCAGAGTTCTTTTCATTCGGCACAAATGATTTGACTCAGATGACCTATGGTTTTTCTAGAGATGATGCAGGAAAATTTATTAAAGAATATATTGATAAGAAAATATTTGAAATAGATCCCTTCCAAGCAATAGATAGAAAAGGCGTAGGAAAACTTATGAAGATGGCCGTTGAACTGGGAAGAAAAGAGAGGCCTAACATAAAATTAGGAATTTGCGGTGAACATGGAGGAGAACCTACCTCGATTGAATTCTGCCATGAAATAGGGCTTGATTATGTTTCTTGTTCTCCCTACAGGGTGCCAATTGCTCGATTAGCAGCAGCCCAAGCGGCTGTAAAGGAAAAATAAGGAATGGATTTTAAACATCGCCAATTATTTGGCGATGTTTAATCTTCTTATGAATATTTTGCATGTTCAGCAAACAATAAGCAAATGTTAAATAATTAACGACCATTGGTTAAGCTCCTTGTTTACACTATTGCTAAACTTTGTTATGCTTTTATTGTATAGAGAATGTATCAACACGTTTTGTGGCATAATTTTTGCATAAATAAGTTTATGAATAACAAATAATCGGGAGGTAGGTAGAATGAGAGAAGTAGTAATTGCTGCGGCTGCTAGAACCCCTATAGGGAGTTTCAATGGAAGCTTGTCTGGTGTATCTGCTGTTGATTTGGGCGTTATCGCTGTAAAGGAAGCATTGAATAGGGCTGGAATAAAGCCTGAAATGGTTGATCAAACAATATTAGGCTGCATTCTTCAAGCAGGGCTTGGGCAAGGCGTAGCTAGACAAGTATCTGTTAAGGCGGGAATCCCCGTGGAGAAACCAGCTATGACAATAAATATGATTTGCGGTTCAGGTTTAAGATCCGTTCAGCTTGCAGTACAAGCAATTATATCAGGAGAATCGGATATAGTTGTAGCCGGCGGAACAGAAAATATGAGTGCTGCCCCATATCTCCTTAAAAATGCTAGAACAGGTTACAGAATGGGCAATGGTGAAATTGTAGACTCTATGGTTTACGATGCACTGACAGATATATTTAATAATTATCATATGGGAGTAACTGCTGAAAATTTGGCGGAAAAATATGGCATAACAAGAGAACAACAAGATCAATTTTCTGCAACAAGTCAGAACAGAGCGGAAGCAGCAATAAAAGAAGGCAGATTTAAAGAAGAAATTGTTCCAGTGGTAATACCATCCAAAAAGGGTGATGTTATAGTTGATACCGATGAATTTCCAAGGGCTGGTGTAACTGCTGAGGCTTTAGGAAAGCTCAGACCAGCTTTCAAAAAAGATGGAACGGTTACAGCAGGTAATGCTTCTGGTATAAATGATGGAGCCGCTGCTATAATTGTTATGTCAAAAGAAAAAGCAGATGAATTAGGAATTAAACCATTGGCTAGAGTCGTAAGCTATGCATCCGCAGGTGTTGATCCCAGCATAATGGGTATTGGTCCCGTTCCTGCAACTTTGTCAGCTTTAAAGAGGGCTGATATGAAATTGGAGGATATGGATCTTATTGAAGCCAATGAAGCTTTTGCAGCCCAATCATTAGCGGTGGCAAAAGAATTAAGTCTTGATATGAGCATAACTAATGTAAACGGTGGAGCTATTGCTCTAGGACACCCCGTAGGGGCAAGTGGAGCAAGGATACTTACCACTCTTCTTTACGAAATGAAAAGAAGGAATTCTAAGTTTGGTCTTGCAACTCTTTGCATAGGCGGGGGAATGGGAACAGCTTTAATAGTAGAAATGTAAATAAATCAAATAATAGCCATCGAATATTAATATTCGATGGCTATTATTTTTACTAAATATAAAGGAAAACACACATTTTTGTAGTATATAATAGTATGTTTGTTTTTAGGAGTTGTTTGTATGAATATCAGGCAAAGAACTGAAGAAATTGAAAAGTTAATCCTTTCACCCCACGCAATGTTTAGTGCAAATAGTAAAGGAAGAGAGTTACATGAAAATAAATGCGATATAAGAACTGATTTTCAGAGAGACAGAGACAGAATAATTCATTCCAAAGCTTTCAGAAGGCTTAAACATAAAACTCAGGTTTTCATATCACCGGAAGGTGATCATTATAGGACAAGGTTAACTCATACTCTTGAGGTCTCTCAAATTGCTAGGACGATTGCAAGAGCTTTAAGGCTTAATGAAGATTTGACTGAGGCTATTGCTTTAGGACATGATCTTGGGCATACACCCTTTGGACATGCAGGAGAAACAGTGCTAGATGGTATTCACCCGTCGGGTTTCAAGCATAACGAGCAAAGCTTAAGAGTTGTTGATATTTTGGAAGACAATAAAGGACTGAATCTTACCTGGGAAGTAAGAGATGGAATTCTTAATCATACCGGCAGTAACTTACCAAGCACATTAGAAGGGTCGATTGTGAAATTCTCGGATAGGATTGCGTATATAAATCATGATATTGATGATGCTTTAAGAGCCAATATTTTGGATACAGCAGATATACCGGTTCAATGTCTCAAAGTTTTGGGTTATAGTCACAAAGATAGAATAAATTCTATGATTACCGATATAATCACTAAAAGCTTGGATAAGCCTTTTGTAAAAATGAGCGAAGATGTGGATAGAGCTACAAAAGAGTTGAGAAAATATCTGTACGACCATGTATATATTGGTTCTAAGGCAAAAGTTGAAGAAGTAAAAGTTCAATACATTATCAAACAGCTTTATGACTTTTTTATTGAAAACCCAGATAAAATTTCAAAAGATTTATGGATGAAGCTTCCTAATGAGAATATTCATAGATTAAGCTGCGATTATATTGCTGGTATGACAGATAGGTATGCATTAAACAAATATAAATCGATTTTTTTACCAATATCATGGCAGATATAATGTATTATTTCTAGCATTTGAAGGATATTTAATTTTTATATCGAATATGTATAAATTCAGTGTCCTAAATAGGAGGATTATGAAAATATTGATAGATGCTGATGCATGCCCAGTTAAAGATATCATTTTGAAGCTAGCTAAAGAATATAATAGCGAGGTTATATTTATCTGCAGCTTAAGTCATTATACAAACTATTATGAAAGAAATGGAATAAATCCTATATATGTAGATAATGTATCTCAATCTGCAGATTTGGCAATAATCAATAAAGCAGTAAAAGGAGATATAGTGGTAACAGGAGATTATGGACTTGCTGCTGTGGTGTTATCCAAAGGATCCTATGCTATTTCCTTTGATGGAAAATTATTTGATAACAATATTATTGATGATTTATTGGGTAAAAGGCATGAGAACTTGAAATCTTTGCGCAGTGGTGGACGTATAAAGGGTCCAAGAAAAAGAACTGCAAAGGATGATGAACAATTTTTGAGCTCTTTGAAAAAACTGATTAGCAGTATAATATGATTTGGGAAAAGGTGGTATAAGCTATGTTTTTTTCAGAAGAGTTGATTTCTGAGATAATTGAGAAGAATGATATTGTAGATATAATATCTCAATATATGAATTTAAAAAAAAGGGGAAAGAATCATATAGGATTATGTCCTTTTCACTCCGAAAAAACCCCTTCTTTTAGTGTTTCTCAAGACAAGCAGCTTTTCTACTGTTTTGGCTGCAGTGAAGGTGGAAATGTAAGCACTTTTATTCAGAAGATTGAAAAGATGACTTATCCTGAGTCACTCAGATTTTTGGCTGAAAAGGCAGGAATTGAAATAGGGGATGATGTAAGTAAAGAAGACTTGGAAAAAGCTAAGAAAAAGCAGAATTTGTTAAGGATAAATAAAGAGGCTGCTAAATTTTTTTATAAGAATTTGCATGTAAACACTGAGGCAATGGAATACCTATATAGTAGAGGTTTGAGCCTTGAAACAATAAAAAAATTTGGACTTGGGTTTTCACAAAACAGCTGGGATAGCTTTAAAAGATTAGTTATAGCAAGAGGGTTAGGTGAAGAATCAGCGTCTTCTGCTGGACTTTTAGTGAAAAATAATAATGAAAGATACTATGATAGATTTAGAAATAGAATCATGTTTCCCATTATAGATTTGAAGGGAAATGTCATCGCTTTTGGTGGAAGGGTAATGGACGACAGCAAGCCAAAATATTTGAATTCACCGGATACTCCGATATATAACAAGGGCTTTAACATTTATAGTTTAAATCTTGTTAAGGGAATTCAAAATTTAAAAAATATAATAGTTGTTGAAGGCTACATGGATGCAATATCTTTACATCAGTATGGCATCAGCAATGCTGTTGCTTCTTTGGGAACAGCATTTACTGAACATCAAGCAAGACTGTTAAAAAGATATGCCAATGAAATAATTATTGCTTATGATTCAGATACTGCAGGTCAATCGGCTACATTAAAAGGTTTATCCATATTAGAAAAAGAAGGTTGTAATGTAAAAGTATTAAGACTTCCAAGAGGCAAGGATCCGGATGAATTTATTAGGAGAGAGGGATTGGAACCTTTTAAAAAACTGATTGAAAATAGCATGTCCTTGATTGAATATAAGATATTCAATTTTAGAAAAAGTATTAATTTAGATGATATTCAACAAAGGGTCAAGTTCATAAAGCAGCTGGCAAATGTTCTGCAGGGCATTGATAGCCCTGCAGAAATTGATGCGTATATCAAAAAATATTCAAAAGAGATGCAGATAAGTGAAGAAGCTATTTATGAAGAATTAAATCGAACGAAAAAGAGGCATACTAATGGAAATAACAGGCATAATATATTAGATAGTTCTTCTGATATTAATAAAGTTGAGGGAAAAAGGGCTATTAGTGGAGAACAAATAGCAGAAAAAAAGCTAATTAATATGTGCATTCAAGATAAAAGCAGAGCAGAGAATATATTGAACAGAGTTGCTCCTGATTATTTTTCTTTTTCCATACATCAGAGAGTTGCCGAGATAATAAATTTAAAAATAAAAGAAGGAAAATTGATATCAGCTGGAGAAATAATAATTCACCTAGAAAATGAAGAAGAAAGAAAGAAAGCCGCTGAAATCTTTAATATTGAGATAACGAACCATGATTTAGAACTTATGGATTCATATATAGATAAGCTTTGGCAGGCCAGAATTCACAAAAAGATTGAAGAGTTGACAAAGAAAATGAATGAATATTATGAGATTGGAGATAGGGATAGATCGAATGAGATATTCAAGGAAATCATGGATTTACAAAAGAAGAAGAAATAGTTTCCTAGGAGGGAGGGGATAACTTTGAAAAACGATGAATCCAAAATGACATATATAAAAGAATTAGTAGAAAAAGGGAATAAAAATGGAATGCTCTCCTATAAAGAAATAATGGATACATTGGAAGAGGTTGAGATGGATCCGGACCAAATTGATAAGATTTATGAATATTTGGAAACGAAGGGTATCGATATTATCGGCAATGTTGATGCCGAAATCGATATACCTCCAATTGATGATGAGGCTGAACCGGTTGAGCTAGATCTTAGCGTTCCTGACGGTGTCAGCATAGATGACCCAGTACGAATGTATCTCAAAGAAATAGGCAAGGTTCCTCTTCTTAGTCCTGATGAAGAGGTTGACTTGGCAAAAAGAATGAACGATGGAGATGCTGAAGCCAGAAGAAAATTGACTGAAGCAAATTTGAGACTTGTAGTAAGCATAGCGAAAAGATATGTAGGGCGAGGTATGTTGTTTTTGGATTTGATTCAAGAGGGCAATCTCGGTCTTATTAAAGCTGTAGAAAAGTTTGATTATGAAAAGGGTTTTAAATTTAGTACCTATGCTACATGGTGGATTAGACAGGCTATAACGAGGGCTATTGCAGATCAGGCAAGAACTATTAGGATACCAGTGCATATGGTAGAGACAATAAATAAGCTTATTAGGGTCTCCAGACAATTACTCCAGGAGTTAGGAAGAGATCCTATACCGGAAGAGATTGCGGAGGAAATGGGTCTATCCGAGGATAAGGTTAGAGAAATAATGAAAATTGCTCAAGAACCTGTTTCGTTAGAAACACCTATTGGAGAAGAAGAAGATAGTCACTTGGGTGATTTTATTCCGGATGATGATGCTCCAGCTCCGGCGGAAGCAGCGGCCTTTACGCTTCTTAAAGAGCAATTAATGGAAGTGCTAGACACATTAACACCAAGAGAAGAAAAGGTCTTAAGACTCAGATTTGGGCTTGACGATGGCAGAGCAAGGACTTTGGAAGAGGTTGGCAAGGAGTTTAACGTAACAAGAGAAAGAATACGACAAATAGAAGCAAAAGCCTTAAGAAAACTTAGACATCCTAGTAGAAGCAAAAAATTGAAAGATTATCTTGAATAAAAATTTACACAATATACTATTGACAATTTAGCATAAAGTTAGTAGAATATAATTTGTCAGTTTACTTTCCTCAATAGCTCAGTCGGTAGAGCATGCGGCTGTTAACCGCAGGGTCGTTGGTTCGAGTCCAACTTGAGGAGCCATACTGGGGCCTTTAGCTCAGTTGGTTAGAGCAACCGGCTCATAACCGGTTGGTCCGGGGTTCGAGTCCCTGAAGGCCCACCATATTATAAACCTGGATGATTAACCGGGTTTTTGTTTTTTTTGCTTAAACTTTTAAGCTATAAATACTTATTAAAATTGGATAAGTATAGTATAATAATAATATAAGTTACTAAATTCAAAGGATGATGTAAGTGGATCTAACTCCAAGACTAGAGGCTATAGCAAAAAGTATTGATGAATGCTATATAATAGCAGATATAGGATCGGATCATGCATATTTGCCTATCTATTTGATAAAAAGTGGCCAAGCTCAAAAGGCTATTGCATCCGACATCAATAAAGGTCCGGCGGAAATATCAAAAAGCAGAATAAAACTAAATGGACTAGAAGGATATATTGAGGTAAGAATAGGAGATGGACTGAAGGTTCTAGATAACGGGGAAGCTGATATAATTGTGGTGGCCGGCATGGGAGGTCTTACAATGCGTGACATGCTCAGCGAGAGCATAGATATTGCACGAGGTGCGAAAAGAATCATTCTTCAACCCATGAGAGACAGCCGTACTTTAATAAGATGGCTTGTAGAAAACGACTTTCAAGTAATTAATGGAGAGATTATTAAAGAAAATAATAAATTCTATGAAATAATTTGGGCATGTTATAAAGAAAATAGTTATTATGATAGAAATGTAAAAATTATAAATGAAAGTATGTATTATAAAAATACACCCGTTTTGCATGAGTACATAAACAGCAAGATTGATGAATATACAAAAGTTTTAGAGGATTTGAAGGCATATAATACTCCAAACATTTTGAAAAGAATTGAGGAGTGCAATAAGGAGTTAGAGGATTATAGGAAGGTGATGTCATGGCTCAGCTTAAATGTGGAACAGTAGCAACCATTATGGAAAGCATCGCATCAAAGAGGCTTGCTGAGGATTGGGACAATGTGGGTCTCATTATAGGTGATAGAAGCAGTATTGTAAATAAAATATTGGTTTGCTTGGACTTGCCACTATGGGTTGTTGAAGAAGCGGTTGAAAACAAAGTTGATATGATAATAACCCATCATCCTCTTATATTTGACCCTTTAAAAAAAATAAATTCGGATACAGTATTAGGTAAAAAAATTATAAAGTTAATAAAAAACAATATTTCTGTTTATTCTTGTCATACCAATTTTGACATTGCACAGGATGGATTAAATGATATATTTGCAAAACAATTGGGTTTTGAAAAAACTGAAGTAATGAAACCGATTTCAGAAGAAAAGCTATATAAAGTAGAAGAGTCAGACAAAGGTAAAGCTATGGGATTGGGAAGAATAGGCCGATTAGAAAACAGTGTAACCTTGGCTTCTTATGCAGCTTTTGTAAAGAAAACTTTGAATATAGATAATGTAAGATATTCAGGACCGCCAGATGCTAGCATAAAAAATATAGCAATATTAAATGGAGCAGGCAATAAATTTATAAGCACAGCCAAGTTTTCAGGAGCTGATGTGCTGGTAACAGGCGATATACAATACCATCAAATGATAGAAGCCTTAGAAGAGGAGATTTATGTTATTGATGCAGGACATTTTGGCACTGAAAAGATAATGATGAAAGCAGTTTCGGATTATTTAATCACCTATTTTAAAGGCAAAAGATACAGTGTAGAGGTCATGGAATCTAAATCAAATATTGATACCATTGTGAATCTTTAGGAATAGTATTTTTGCTATTCCTTATTTTTATAACTTAAATTCATTATGAAAGGATGATGTTATATGGAAATCCGATTTCTGCATGAGCTTCAACAGCAAGAAAATAACTATGAAAAACTTCTTGTAAAAATAACCACAATTAGCGAAGATGATCAAATAGATAGACTGATAGATGAATATGCTAAGCTTAAGGAAGAATATGCAGTTCTATCTGAAAAAAAAGCTGAAATTGAAAGGGGAATTTTACAAAAAAAATCTCAATGTAGAAGATTGGAAGAAAGTAAGTCGAATTATGAAAATTTAATATACACCCCGGAAATAAACAGCGTAAAAAAGCTTGAAACATTGGAAAAACAGATAGATGATGTGCAGAAAAGCATAGAATTGGAAATGGATAACATAGATGTACTAAGAAATAGTTTAAACGAAGTGGCTAATCAAATTGTGAGTGTTAAGAAAAAAATGGCATTTATCAAAAAGAAATATGAAACTATTAAAGCAAACAAAAAAGAAGAATTAAACTTCCTTATTAATGAAAAAGAAAATATCAAAGAACTAATTGAGGATATAAAGCTAAATATCGACGAAGATTTGTACACTGAGTATGTTAAAATGAAAGAAAGGTTAACTAATCCTATAGCAGAGATAAGTAGTAGAAAGTGCAGCGGTTGCAACATGGAATTGCCTGCCATGGATTATGAGGCTGTTAAATTAGGCAACTCATTGAAATGTCAAAATTGCGGCAGGATTTTAGTTTTTAAGAAGAAATAAATAAAAATTTACCTTTGACATAAGTAGGTTTTAATTATATAATTAAAACCTACAAAGGACAAAAAATGAGTAAACTGGATGGTCGCGTGCACCTTGAAGGTGCATGAGGAAAGTCCGGGCTCCATAGGGCAGGGTGCCGGGTAATACCCGGTGAAGGCGACTTCAAGGAAAGTGCAACAGAGAGATACCGCCCCGCAAGGGGTAAGGGTGGAAAGGCGAGGTAAGAGCTCACCAGCGATTAGGCGACTAATCGGCTATGTAAACCCCATCTGGAGCAAGATCAAATAGAGAAGCTTATGAGGCGGCCCGCCTCGCTTCCGGGTAAGATCGCTAAAGTCTGCTGGTAACAGCAGAACGAGATAGATGACCGTCTACGACAGAACCCGGCTTATAGGTTTACTCATTAAAAATTAAGTGCCACAGATTTTAATCTGTGGCACTTGTTATATCTCGCTTAATTCATGTCAACCTTGAGGAACTTCACTATAGTTGCTGCTGTCTCGCCTTTGGTTAACTTATCATCCGGTGCAAAGCTTCCATCTTTTCCAGACATTATGCCTAGACCTGTTACAATTGCAACGTATCCTTTATTTTCTTGGGAGATTTTGTCTACATCCTTGTAATTCAGGTAAAAAATATTTGATTGTTTAGCAAGATAGCCAAGAGTCATAGCATTTATTATCATTTTTGATACTTCAATTCTGCTTACTTCTGATTCCATTTTCTTGTCTTTTTCAGTGATGATTTTTCTGGCTATAGCTTGTTTATAGTATTCGTCATATTCTTCTCCAGTAGGATTTGCTGCATAAGGTATCATTTGGTAATTAGGCTGAATAGAATTTATTAGGATCTTTATGAAATCTTTTTGCTTAATTGTTTCATTAGGGACGAATTCATCGCTATTGGCTTCAATAATTCCTGCTTCCAACAAGATCAATATATCATTTTCTGCCCAATGGCCTTTAATATCAATAAAAGCCTTGTCTTCTTTATCTTTAATAGCATCACCATTATAATCTAATAATGCACCTGTTTTTGAATCAAGCATTCCTGAGAAGTCATCAAAAGAGTAAACAAGTTTTGTGATCAAATTATTTGGATACTTAAGTGTGTAATCGTAATGGTTAATATATTTCAATTTAAATTCTGCATTTTTATATAAAGCTTCATAGGCTTCATCTATGGATAGTGGGTTATCTGATGGTGGGAATTTTAAATCCATCCAGTTGCTATAATAACTTGTTATTTCTCCAGTGTAGGTGTTGACGTTTACATTCAAACTATTTCCTGGGAAAGGTATTCCGTTTACTTTTCTAATAAAGTTAAAGTTATAGTATGCAGGTTTTTCAACACTATTGTTTTGATAAATATCATATCGGTATTCTGTTTGAGAAAATTTCTCGGGAGCAATCATATTTAAGAATTTTTCAGCCAGTTCTTTTGATTTTTCTATATTATATTTGGGATTTCCATTGACAGATGCATTATCTGTAACACTGTTATATTTAGACAAACTTCTTACTTCCCCTGATATGGCATCAATGCTTATGCTTACATATGAGTATTCATTTTTCTCCGGGTTATTATAGTTCCAAGAGAAGTTCCAGTTTGCATTAGCTCCGTAATAATCAGTATAAAGAGAAGCGTTCTCTAATTTCTGACCTTCCTTTATTGTTACATATTTTTTTGCGATTTCTAGAGCTTTATCCTTTGTCATGAGCTTATCAGTACTTTCTACTGCCTTTGCTTCTTCAGGAGTCAAAATAGCAGCTTCTTGTGCCATTTTTGCATTACCGGCTCCACCCATGTCGTAGAGAGGATTATAGTACCCGTAGTTCACGACTTCGCCAGTAATTGCATCTATTGGTCTGTTGCCATTCTTGACTGCGTAGACCAATTTAGCTATATTCTTTTTAGTTTTCTGGTCATAATTCATCATATAGGCTAGCTCTATTCCATTTTTGCTATTGAAAGCCAATTTAGCATTCTCCATTCCTATGGCCTTTGATGCATCAGGGAGAGTACCTTTGGTCCAATTAAAGCTATAGCTGTATATTTCCAGAGAATTCTTATTTATGCTTATGTTTACTCCGTTGCCTTGAAAATCTAGGCCATTTACTTTTCGTATGAAGTAGAAGTTGTAGGTATTACCATCGTAAATATATCTAGCTTCAGAGGAACTGTTATCTAAATATGACATTTCTTTGCTTTTTGCAGGCTGAAGCTTTTTTACCAATTCTTCAGCAACTTTAAGTGCTTCTTCCCTCTTATACTTTGCTAGTTTTGTTGGATTTGAATATTCATTTTTCCATTGATTCATGTATAGGATATCACCGGTATCAGCATCCACGGTAATGTTTATACCGTCACCATTTTTTCTTGAATTCCAGTTGAGCTGATGCTGTTTTGTTCCTTCTCCGGATTCGTAATAGCTTGAGTTAAAGTCATATCCATCCGTATTAATGCCAAAACTATCTTTTGCAATTTCGATTGCCTTTTCTAAATTTACTTTTCCTTGAGTTTGAGGAGTATCAGCAAAAATAGTTAATGTGTTGGTGAAAAGTAATGTTAGAGTCAGTATTACTGATAAAATTTTTTTCATATTAATCCCCTTCCAAATTCTTTCTTTGCCTAATTAGACTAATTTTGGAGTTAAAAGTTTCAAAATTTATATATTAGCATTATATATAAATTATGACACAAAAATATGAACTATAGAATAAGTGAAATTGCTGCATAATAAACCAATTGATGGAAATAATTATTGTGAGGGCTTTTTGGAGGTGTCGGCGTGACTAATAAAGAAAAAGGCAAAAGAAGTTTAAAAATTGCATCGGATGAAATGAGCTCATCTGAGATACACAGCATAATTTTAAGAGGAGTTTTGTGCACCTTAAAAAGTATATTTATAAGTTATTATGTGTCTGAAAATATAGAGGCTCTTATGAGTTGTATTAATGAAAAGAGAATTATTGATTCAAAAGAATATAAGAGACTTTTAACAGAAGCAAAAGATTTTTACCCTGTGATTTTATGTGCTTTATTCATATCTCCTATAAAAAATATGACTAAAAACTATAAATTGAAGAGTTTGGATATGGATAAAAAAAATGAACTTTTCAAAGAGCTTCATAAAATTTTAATGAACTTTTTTACCGATTGGCTGTGCAATGTAGAACTAGATCCTCTTCTATATTATAGGATTGGGCTTTCATACAATAAGAAATTTGACATTGGACTATATATAAAAAAGCAAAATTCATATTATATTACAGAAATTGAAAACCAAATCCTTAGTGCACAAATTCTAGAGATACTGTGCATCTATTTAATTGAAGAAGTAGCAATACAATTGGGCTTAGCAGGCTTAGATTATATTGACTATTATAAGAACTGCAGCATGAAGAATGAGAACCTTAAGGGCAGTGCAATAATTTAAAACGGTGACAATTCCCGCTAAAACAAGTTTGCATAATGTTACAATGCATATATGGTAAATAGCAAATAATTAATATGGAGATATTTTTCAGCGGAA
Organism: Lutispora sp.; assembly: GCA_028709965.1. GTDB lineage: Bacteria > Bacillota > Clostridia > Lutisporales > Lutisporaceae > Lutispora. The sequence continues at coordinate 11,092 of JAQUTA010000003.1, read as the reverse complement.
GGTGAAACAGTTGAGAAATAAAACAATTATTGAAAATAAAATTATTGCTCTTAAAAAAAGACGACCAATGTTGTTTATATTTGCAGTTTTAATATTTTTTGTGATTTATAAGTTTTCGTTGCTAAATTATTTTGGCTTGCTAACTTATTCGGATGCAAAAAATATAATTAAGGACTTTGAAAAAAATTATTTATATAGTGAAGTACTTTTGAACGAAGAATATATTGACATGAAGAATAGTGTTTTAAAACCGCCTTTTACCTCTAAACAAAAAATTGATATACTTATTAAACTTTCAGAGCAATTATCTGGAGACAAGTATACTAATTTCAGTTATGCTGATTTGATGCAAGGAAAAATTAAATACTCATTATATAAAAAACTAGAATTACAAAGCAAAATAATAGATAAAAATACTGGATACATAAAGCTTTCAAGCTTTGGAGAGAACGCAGAAAAGAAGTTTTCAAAAGCTATAGAAAAAATGGAGGAGATAGAATACTTGATACTAGATTTAAGAGGTAATCAATTAGGTTTTCATACTGAAGCCATAGAGATTGCTGATGATTTGCTTCCTGCAAATTTGGAAATAGCCATAATAGGATCATCAAATGCTAAGCATTATTACTATTCAAATGCCTTTTTCTACGAATTTAAAAAAATATTTTTGTTGTTGGACGAAGAAAGTGCATGCAACACAGAAATGCTTGCACTAACCTTAAAAAAAAATATGGATGATAAAGTAGAACTTATCGGTAAGAAAACTAAAGGTGTGAATATAGGGCAGGTTTATAAAATTTACTATAATAAAATCAACTTCAGTATCGCTGCATATAGATGGAGCGTAAAAGGTAAGTCATCTGAAAGTTTAGCAAATTATTTAAGCAAATATAGTAATACTGCCTTAAGCAGCTTGGAAGATTATATTGCAACAGCAGTAAGCTTGAAGTAGAAGCATTGAAATAAATAAGCTATGGAATCTAACTTCCCTGCCGCTTTAGTATTACAAAATAAAATGCATAAATATTCAAATCATCTTTAATGTTGCAGAGCAGATGCAATAATCAAATGAATAATTTATAACTCTTTAATAGCTTTAATAAAATCATAAGTTATTCTAGCAGTTATACCCCATATTACTTTATCTTCATATATATAGAAATACACAGGGTATTTGCCCTTTCCCCATTTGTAATTTTCACCTTTTTGTATTAGATGATAAGGAAAATCGTTCTCAGGTTGCATATTTACATCCAAGTAAAAGTAAGTTGGTTCATAAGACATAAGAAACGATAGGGGTACAGTAAATACATTTTTTACCTCATTATTAAATGTTCCTTTATAGTCTTTTAAAACACCTATGAATGGGTATATTATTGTATTAAATGGTGTAACAAGAATATCAGAAGCCCCAATAAATTGTATGTCTTCATACGAAATCAGCAGCTCTTCTGTTGTTTCTCTTATTGCAGCATTTTTTTTAGATTCCCCTTTTTCAATTTTTCCTCCTGGGAAGCATATTTCATTAGGCTGTTTTTTCAAGCTTTCAGATCGAATTTCGTATAATAAAGATAAGCCATTCTTGGATTCTATAATAGGTACTAGTACGGAAGACTCAACATAATGGCTATTATCGGAAATATCGATGGTTTTATTTTTCAATTTCAATATCTTATTTAACATAACTATATATATCCTTACGTATACATTATTGACAATCATATCAATTATACCACAAATGGCTATAAAGGATATTATTGTTCAATAAATTATTATACATGTCCGCTATGCACGAAAAATATTATGGTATACATATTGTCAAATTATTATACAAGTGGTAATATGGTTAATAAATATTAGAAAATTAGAGTAAAAATACAAAATCAAAGATTTGTCCGTTGCCCACGAATGCATCAATATGCATTTTATTTATATTATTTATAAGTGGGACTTACTATATCTTAACGTGAATATAGTAGAGATAAAAATGTATGAGGAGGAGAAAAATGAAAAAAGTAAGCCTATTATTAGTTATTGTTCTTATTTTATCTTTCGCTCTTACTGGCTGTGCTAAACCAGCAGAACAGACTTCGAGTGAAGGAAGCGACGTTATCAAAATAGGCGTATTTGAACCTATTACAGGGGCAAATGCCGGAGGAGGAGCACTTGAGGTTGAGGGAGCTAAGCTTGCAAACAAACTATACCCAGAAGTTTTAGGCAAAAAAGTAGAACTTGTTATTGTTGATAATAAGTCTGACAAGGTTGAGGCCGCAAGCGCTGCGGCAAGATTAGTAGAAAAAGAAAAAGTTGTTGCCATAATCGGAAGTTGGGGGAGTTCACTTTCAATGGCAGCAGGAGACGTTGTTAAAAATGCTAAGGTGCCTGCTGTTGGAGCATCTTGCACAAACCCATTAGTTACGTTAAATAATGATTATTATTTCAGAGTATGCTTTATAGATCCCTTCCAGGGAACAGTTATGGCAAATTATGCATTCAATAAACTGGGTGCAAAAAAAGCTGCCATAATTCAGGAAGTATCTAACGATTATTCTATTGGACTTGCAAAGTTCTTCGTAGATGCTTTCAAGGAGCTTACAGGTGATGCTGACAGCATAGTAGGGACCTCAAATTATAATACAAATGATCAGGATTTCACAGCACAACTTACTAACATTAAGGCTACAAATCCTGATGTAATATTTGCACCGGGCAATTTTACTGAATCAGCTCTTCTTATTAAGCAGGCCAAGCAGTTAGGAATAAATATTCCGATCATAGGTGGAGATACTTGGGAAACACCAGAATTTATAGATATTGGGCAAGCTGATGTTGAAGGTGCCGTATTCTCGACTTTCTTTGCTACAGAAAAGCCTATTACTGATGAATCAGAAAAATTCCTTGCAGAATATAGAAAGGAATATAATAAGGAGCCAGCAGCTGTTACAGCTCTCGGCTATGACGCATATATCTTAGTATTAGATGCAATAAAGAGAGCAGACAGTGTTGATCCTGTAAAGATTAGAGATGAGATTGCCAAGACAAAAGATTTTATGGGAGCAGCAGGAGTTATTAGTCTTGATGAAAATGGAGATGCTGTCAAGGATGCGGTTATAAAAGTAGTAAAAGACGGCAAATTTACGTATATGGATACAGTTAAGCCTATACAAAAATAAATAATAGCTAAAAAGGATCGGGACTTCCCGGTCTTTTTTTTATGAATATTGTAATAAAGCAAGCAAAGATGTAGAATTATAAGGTAATATCATAGATTAATAAAGAGGCGTGAACATGATGGGAGTAGTTTCAATTTTTATTTTTACCATTCTTATAAAATTATTGTATTTTAACCATTTGACTGGTGGCGCAATCAAATCTTCATTAGGATTTATTATATCCTCGGTGGGAGCGTTGCTGATAATTATCTCCTTTATTCCTTTTATAAATAGGAAATGGAGAAAACATGTCCTAACTATAATAAATGTTGTAATAACTTTTGTAATAATTTCAGACCTAGTTTTCTTTAGATACTTCAATGACGTTATTACATTGTCAGTGATTACTCAAATTAATATGATATCTTCTGTTTCAAGCAGTGTGCTGAATTTATTTCACTTTGCTGATGTATTGTTTATTGCTGATTTTTTAATGATAATGCCATTATTAAAGATTAAAAAATTTTGCAAGAGAAGAGTGTTAGAATCCCTTTGGATTCATAGAATATTGCTTTTTACAATTTTAATTGTGTCGGGTTCATTGCTTTCGTACTACGGTATTAATCTTTTGGAAAAGGATCAACCTCGGATACTTACTACATTTTATGATAAATTATATATTGCACAAAAAATTGGTTTATTAAATTATCATGGAATAGATGCATTTAAATTCTTTCGAGAAGAGACTCAGGGTAAAGAACTGTTGAAAGATGATGAAAAAAAGAAAATAAATACTTGGTTTAAAGAGCGAAAATCTTCTTTTATTGAAGAACCTGAGTTTTTTGGCGTAGGTAAAGGGAAAAATCTTATTGTTATACAAGTAGAAGCATTGCAGGAATTTGTTTTAAGAAAAAAAATTAATGGCATGGAGATCACTCCTAATTTAAATAAGTTGGTAAATAAAAGCATGTATTTTGAAAATTATTATTGCGAAACAGCTGCAGGAGGTACATCGGATGCAGAGTTTCTTGCCAACACATCCCTTTACCCATTGAAGACGGGCGCAGTATTTATGAAGTACCCGGGTAATTATTACTACTCATTGGCTAAAATATTAAAAGATGAAGTGTATAGTACCTTAGCAATGCATGCTTACAAGCCGGGTTTCTGGAATAGAAGCGTCATGTATCCCAATTTAGGCTTCGATGAATTTTTCAATAAAAACAATATGGTTCATGATGAAGTAATAGGCATGGGACTTAGCGACAAATCTTTTTTCAGGCAGTCACTGGATTATTTAAAAAGTAAAAAGGAACCTTATTATGCTTTTATGGTTACCCTTACAAGTCATTATCCTTATGATAATACAAAAAGTTATAATAATTCGCTAGAAGTAGGAACGTTGAAAAACACTTTTATTGGAAATTACCTTGAAGCTATACATTATGCAGATGATGCTCTTGGCTACTTACTAGATAGGTTGGAAAAGGAAGGCTTGCTAGACAATACGGTTATTGCTATCTATGGAGATCATTATGCTATCTCGAAGGACAGAAAAGATGAGCTTGCAGAATTTTTAAATATTAGCGATATGAATGATTATATGTGGATAAAGCATCAAAAAATACCTCTAATAATTCACCTTCCAGGTGATGAAGGTGCTGGCTTGAGGACAATAGCTGGAGGAGGTTTGGATTTCATGCCAACAATATTAAATATTATGGGGGTAGACAGCAAAGCTATTCCCATGATGGGCAGAGATTTGCTCAACTCACATCAGGGAATGGCAGTCATGAGGAATGGATATTTCATTGATGATGATTATCTATGTCTGACTGCAGATGGAGTTGCGTTTAGTCTGAAAGATGGGGAGCTTTACCAAATAGAAAAGCTTGAAGAAAAAATAAGTAATATGCATAAGGAATTGGATATATCGGAAAAAATAATAGAAAATGACTTAATAGAAGATATTAAAAATTATTTATTATATCAGTATAATTAATGAAGATCTGCTGTGCAGGTCTTTTAAACTTTTTATTGAATATTTAGGTATATCAACTTAATGTAAGCAGGTGATTAGATGAATGTGTTAATCGTGGATGACGAAAAACTCATAGTAAAGGGTCTTAGATACAGCTTGGAGCAGCAAGGTTACAATGTATTTACAGCTTATAATGGAGCTGAAGCTATGGAATCTCTTGAAAATAATATCATAGATTTTATCATATTGGATCTCATGCTACCTGATACGGATGGAATGATGCTATGTAAGAGAATACGACGGGACTACGATATGCCTATTCTTATGCTGACTGCTAAGGATGGGGATTATGATAAAATTTTAGGCTTTGAATTTGGAGCAGATGACTATATGACTAAGCCTTTTAATACTTTGGAGTTAATAGCAAGAATCAAAGCTATTATGAGACGTACAGAAAAAATTGGTGAAGGAAAAGCTATAGTGCAAGATGATTTACTGATTAATTGGGATGAACGAAGGGCATATATAAAAGGTAAAGAAATAAATCTGACTGCCAAGGAATTTGATATGCTATACCTTCTTGCAACAAATCCAGGCAGAGTGTTTACTAGAGAAGATATTTTTAGACTGATATGGAAAGAAGATGCTTTCGACGTGAGAACTATAGATGTACATATTAGAAATCTAAGAGATAAGGTTGAACCGGATGGGAAGCACCCTATATATATAATGACTAAGTGGGGGGTGGGTTATTATTTCAATAAGAGTTAAGATGCTTGTTATATACAGTATAATAATTATTTCCTCTTTTACTTTATTTGGCGTTGTGGCTTTAGACAACTATGAAAGCAAAAGGATTAAGAATGAAGAAATAAGATTATTTCAGACTGCCAATATTGTGGCAGATACATATAAGGCAAATCAAGAAGATATTATATTAATACGTACAATGGTAAAAAGCTATGGAAGACAGGCAAATGCAAGAATACTTATATTGGATTTTGATAAAAAGGTTATGATAGATAATCACAATACATATATTGGAGAAAAAATCGATAATGAAGAAATCAGGAGCAGCTTAGCAGCTAAACCAAAGTCTGGCATGTATAAACTACAGAATAAATATGTATTGCAGCTAGCTGTCCCTATAACAATTGACAGAGGCTATGAAAGAAGAACAGAGGGTGCAGTACTTGTATCTGCCTCCATGGAAGCAGTTGCTTTGGATGTTAATGATCTAAAGAATACATTGCTCAAGGTTTCAATTTCTGCACTATCCATTGCGTTGTTGCTTACTATTGTAGCTGCAAGTAGTCTCACAAAGCCCTTAAGAAGCTTGACTGATGCAGTGGGGAAACTATCATCAGGACATTTAGGCTATAAGGTGAAAAAACAGGAAAGCGGAGAAATAGGCAAACTCATTGAAGCCTTTAATGAAATGAGCGGAAAGCTAAGACAAATAGAAAATAATCGTAAAAGCTTCATAAACAGTATTTCACATGAACTAAAAACTCCTCTTACGGCAATAAGAGCACTAATTGACTCATTATCGATGGGGAACAGCGGTCTTGAAACCTATAAAGAATATTTGGAAGACATAGAGGAAGAGACTAAAAGGATGGGACAATTAGTTGATTATCTATTGGGTTCAATAAAGCTGGAGGATATCAGTTTAGAGGTTAGCGTTGAAGATATATCCCAAATATTAGAAGATGCTGTAAAGCTTATAAAGCCTTATGCAGAGAAAAGTGATGTAGAAGTCATAATAGAAAGATTTGAATCCTTGAAGATTAAGTGCGACAGGAATAAGCTTAAAGAAGTATTGCTAAACCTCCTTGATAATGCAGTAAAATATAGGGATCCGGATAAGAAACAAAAACATATAACTATAAGCTTAGAAAATAATAAAAACGAAGCAAGACTGATTATAGAAGATAATGGATTGGGTATAAAAAAAGATGATTTATCAAATGTTTTTGATAGAGGTTTTAGAGTCCTGGACTCTGGTATAACAAGGAGTCCACAAGTAGAAGGCTATGGTATAGGTCTTGCTATTGTTAAAAATATTATAGAAAAACACAACTGGAAAATATCTGTGGAGGGTGAATATGGATCAGGCAGCATATTTATTATAACTATACCTCTATCATAAATTTATAAACCTCTTAGAAATTCTTAATAGTTTCTTAACATCTGTTCATTTTATCTTAAGAAATTAATTGTATAATTGTATTAAACAAAGAAAGAGAGGGGTTAACGTTATGAAAAAATATATTTCAATATTTTTAGTTGTAGTGATAGTTTTAAGCCTAGCTGCTTGCAGCACACCAAATAAGGAACCAGTTGACACTGATGAAAAACAAGGTGGAGATGTAATCGTAGAACCTTCTCCCAAAACAGATGAAAAAGAAGTAACTCTATACTTTGCAAACAAAAAGTATGTGGAAACTGGAGATGAAAAAATAGAAAAACTGATTTCTGAAAAGAGAGTTGTCAAATACGGCGATATTTCCCTTGAGGAAGCTGTAGTCAGAGAATTGATGAAAGGTCCGGAGAGCCAGGAGCTTTATACAGAAATCCCATCCAGTGCAAAGCTCATAAATGTTGAAGTAGCCGACGGCACAGCTTTTGTAAATTTTGCTCAAGAAGGATTATATGGGGGTTCCTTGCAGGAAAGCTTTACTATTAGCCAAATAGTTAATAGCCTAATTGGATTAGGAAGTGTAAAAAGAGTTCAATTTATGATTGATGGGAAAAAGGCAGAAACTCTTATGGGTCATATTTATACTATGGGAGCTTTTGAAAAAAAGGTAGAATTATTTATGGAGTGAAAAGTTAAAGTAAAAAAGAAGCAGTGAGGGAGAAAAATCCTCACTGCTTCTTTTTTGCTTTAACTTCTTTTAAAAATTTTCGGTTTTCTTCGTTAGTAAACAGCTTATAAGCTTCTTCATAATCCAGATTCATTTCATCCGAGATGTTATATTTCTTCTTTACTTTTATTATTCTTTTCAAAGATTCATTAATGCGTTCTTCTGAAATCAATCCACTTGCTGCACCATCTTTCAGTGCCTGCAAAACTTTGTCTTGAACTTCCTTTGTATGACCTATTATAAATATATCTATACCGGCATTAAAGGATTCTATTACAGCATCTTCAACAGGCTGCTCACCCTCCATGAAGCCGTACATTTCAATTTCATCGGTAATTGCCAAGCCTTGGAAGCCAAGTTCATTTCTCAAAATATCCATAAGAAAGATCTTTGATTTTGTAGCGGGTTTTCTAGATTTATCAATTTGGGGGAAGGCAAGATGACCGACCATTATTGCATCAATACCTTTATTAACGGCATTCTTAAATGGTATCAGCTCTCTTTCTTCCATGAGGCTGCGGGTTATATCTATTACAGGAAGGCTGCCATGAGAATCAACAGTAGTATTACCATGACCCGGAAAATGCTTTGGTACCGCAATTATTCCTTCTGAAGTCAAACCTTTAATAAATGAAATTCCGTGGCTAGATACTCTGTCAGCATCTTTGCCATAAGCTCTGACTTTTAATAAAGCATTATCGCTTATACTTAAAATATCGAGCACCGGTGCAAAATTCAAGTTTATACCGGAAGCTTGAAGCTGCTTTCCAACCACACTTCCTGATCTTTCAGTCAAAGCTGTATCATTGATATTGCCGAATACTTTTGCATCAGGTATAGTTACACCATCTTTGGGTATGCGGGAAACACTACCCCCTTCTTCATCAACGGATATAAATAAGGGAAGAGGATTATCTTTATTCCAGTCTTTAAGCTTGGAATTTAACTCATAGAGTTCTTTGAAGTTTTTGTAATTTCTTCTGAAAAGTATAAAGCCACCGATTTTATCATTTCTTATGGCTTTTATCAATACTTCGTCTTGTGTGCCCTCAGGAAAGCCTACGATGACAAGCTGACCAATTTTTTCATCCAAGCTCATAGTGCTGATAACTTTATCTTCATAAGAAGGCTCAGTGGGCTTTTCATCAGGCACTTTCCCTGGAGGTGAAACTGATTCTTCTCCTTGGTTATCTGGTAGTAATTCACTGGGTTTTTGGCAGGATGTGAGAAGTATTAAAAAAATAAAAAATAAAATTTTTGGAAGTGATTTCTTCATAGCAAGACACCTCATAGAAAAAATTTGTTATATTTTAGGATTTTAAGCCTGATATGATTTTAAATGATTGTATATTATTTTGCAAATTAGAAAAAATATACTTATCTTAGAAATGAGGGAGTGTGGCCATGCCAGACTTGAAACGAGGCACTTTGGTCATAATTGGCGGTGCTGAGGATAAGAGAACGGACATGCGTATATTAAAAATCATACATAATATATCTGGAGGGGATAATGGCACTGTTGCCATAGTTACTACAGCAACAAACAGCCCATATGAAGCGGAAAGAGAATACAATGATTTATTTAAAAGCTTGGGCAGCAAAGCCGTTTATGGCATAAATATATCAAATAGAGCTCAAGCTGATGATCAAAGATTGGTAAAGCAAATCAAGGAATGTGATTGCATTTTTTTTGTTGGTGGAGATCAACTTAGAATTTCTAGCATTCTAGGAGGTACTGAATTTCATAAAGCAATTTTGGACAGCTTGAACAATGGTAAGGTAATAGCAGGTACCAGCGCGGGAGCATCTATGATGAGCCAGGTTATGGTGGTTGAAGGTAAAGATGATGAGGCACCAAGAAAATGCACATTAAAAATGGCACCAGGCATGGGCTTACTTCAAGGTGTTATAATTGATCAGCATTTCAATCAAAGAGGCAGAATTGGAAGGCTTTTGGCGGCTGTGGCGCAGAATCCTGGGGTTATAGGATTAGGTATAGATGAAGATACAGCGGCTATTGTGAATAGCGATCTAAGTTTCAAGGTGGCCGGATCAGGTGTTGTTACAGTCGTAGATGGGAGAGATATATCTTTCACAAATACTTCAGAACAGTATGCTGAGGAGCCATTAGCCATAACAAATGTAAAAATACATGTTTTCCCTGAAGGTTATGGGTTTAATCTAATAACAAAACAGGGAATAATACAAAAAGATGATGACAAAGAGAATTACTTTAATACTAAGGAGGATAAAAAGTGAAAATCATAAGCAGTTATGCTTACCAGGGAAGAAACATTTATAGCCATAAACCTGTTGTGAAAATGGTAGTAGATTTGGGTGATTATTATGATACCCCTACAAAATCCATTGAAGGTTTAAATGATGCTCTAATAAAAATTCTTCCTGGGTTGAAAAGGCACAATTGTTCTAAAGGATATGAGGGAGGTTTTTTAGAAAGGCTCAGAGAAGGTACATATCTGGCTCATGTCATAGAACATTTGTCAATTGAGATACAAAACCTATTAGGTTATGATATAGCATACGGTAAGGCTATCAGAGAAGATAGAGAAAATATATACAGCGTGATGTATGGTTATGTTAACGAATTGGCAGGCACAGAGTCTGGAAGAATAGCTGTAGAACTGTTAAACAATTTAATAGAAAGACAAGATTACGAATTAGAAAAAGAGATTAAAAAGCTTAAAGCTAAATGTGTTCAGACGGATATAGGAGTAAGCACCTCTATGATAAAAGCTGAAGCAGAAAAAAGAGACATCCCGATAATGAAAATCGGAGATGGCAGTTTGCTTCAATTAGGTTATGGCAAAAACAGCAGAAGAATACAAGCTACTTTGTCTGATAACTCCACATGCATAGCAGTTGATACTGCTTGTAATAAAACTCTGGCTAAAAGTATTATGACTGAATATGGGATACCTGTTCCCGAAGGTAAGGTTGTTACCAGCGAGAATGATCTTTTGCAGTATTGTATGAGTATAGGCTTTCCAGTAGTGATAAAGCCTAATTTTGGCAGCCATGGCATAGGAGTATCAATAAATCTAAAGACTCCTGAAGATGCAGTAGATGCT
>JAQUTA010000136.1 GCA_028709965.1 Lutispora sp. | reverse complement strand
TTGAAATTTTCTATGGCATCTTCTTTTTTACCTTCGTTTATACATTTAGTCATCCTGTCAAAATCATCAATTACTAGTACAGTGTATATACCATGTCTTGTCAGACTGCGAAAAGCATCATTTAAAGTTTTTCTGAGCAGGGGTATGTCTTGGAAGTTTTCGTACCTGAAAAACTTTTCTTTTAATTCATACTTAATATTTATGTCAATATTATTGTTTTCTTTAACTTCTCTTTCTAAGCTTTCAAAAAGAGTTTGATAAAATACCAAAGCATCTGTAGGCTCAGAATCAAATATCTCTACCATAAGAGTATTTGAGTCATGAAAATCTGCAATTATATAGTTCATCAAAGAGGATTTGCCCATTCCGTCATATCCTACTATAGACACACTATCTTGGGCATTTACTCTATCATAAATTCTTTTGATTATTTCTCCTCTGCCTTTGAACGAGACTTCATTCAGAGGGGGATTCAACCCCCGCTGAATGTTAGCCGAGTCCATGCTGGACTTAACCGCCCTTTGATACCCGCCGCCTATAGAGGCGGGGGTCTTAGGGCGGATTTGTTCAGTGATTAATTCAGGCTTACTATACATATGCCTCTGTCCCTCCTTGTATCTCGCTTAATACTCCATCTACATTCTTCCATCTTCTTGTCCACCTTCGCAATTGTTCCACAGATATTCGAACCGCTAGGTCGTCTTTATTGTCATTGGACAAAACCCTTCCTGCTAAAAGCTCATTAATAATAGCTCTTACCTTATCCTTGTATAAATGGGATAGATGACCTGTAGAATGAAGCTCTTTCATCCTGTCATACAATCTGTCTATATCTACATAATCGTCATAGAACTCACAAAGCTCTGCAATTATTGCTACCACAAGCTTCTTATACCCGGAGTCCAAGGAGTTCCAATAATGCTCATACATACTTTTTTGTGTCATATCCAGCAGTTTATCCGATACATATTCTACGTCGTCGGGATAAACAACATATCTTTCTTTTTCCCTGTTTAATATCTCCACAACTCCGTTGCCTATAGCAGTCAAAAAGTATGGATGCCTGCAAGTTATCATTAAAATTCTTTCCACGGCAGAAGGCAGACACTCAATGCCTTTAACCCTAAGAGGCTTTTCCATCATTTCTCTTGCTTCGTCAGGCTCTAGGAATCCTACTTCAAGGCGCTTTGCCGTATCTGATATCTTTAGAGCTTTGTTTTTCATTATATTTAAAAGATATTCTCCCCCTGCAATCATGAATCTTGTTTTGGCAGAATGCTGCATTTTGGTCCTTATAAAGTCAAACAATTCATGGGAGTATACTCCATCCTCTACTTTTTTCACAACCTCATCAAACTCATCTATCAAAAGCAACAGTGACTTATCACCTATTTTTCTTTCTACATTAACAAAGAATCTATTCAACTCACGAAGAGGACTTCTATCAAATGCTTCTTCCGAAGGCATGTCTATGTTTATACCATAATCATAGGTCAATCCATCGGCAATGCGTTCTACAAAGAGCTGATAAACCAGCTGGCCTGTGTTATTGGCATCAAAGACGCTCTGACAATCGCATTGAATAGGGTAGAATCTGTCTTTCATAATATATTCCACATGATTGAGCAAAGATGTCTTCCCTACTCTCCTCAAGCCATATATCAGGAAGGTAGTTCGGTCACTTTCATCATATAAGCAATCTTTTATCCTCTGTATAATAGCTTTTCGCCCAAAAAACTTATTCTCATCATCTATGGGAGCTGTAGGGTACGTATTTTCGCTGATCCTTTCATAAGCAAATTCTTGATTTTTTATCTCTATGCTATAATTAAAGATCTGGAATTCCCCATCAGAATATTTGGTTTCAACAGATAACTCAAAATCCCCTTCTTCTTCAAAAGCATACTTAAATCCTACCGGAAGCTTTTCACCTTCTCTTAGGGTTTGCCTTTCCTGTACATAAGGAGTTGCCAATAATTTTTTATCTTTTAGTATTTTAAAGGTACAGCTAAAATCTTCAGCTTTTGCTTTTCCCTTATTAAATATAACAAAATGAAAGCTTCCATTAAGCTTGTTTGCATGAATATCCTGCCGGTTTAGAAAAATCATTTTGACGATGGGCTTGTTCTCCAGTTTTTTTATCTCTTCATTGCATACATGCATCAAGCCATTTGTAAATGCATTCATGTCATACATATCTTTTTTGAAAAATTGATACTTAGCTGCTGCTTCCATAGCTTTGATGTTTTCCATTGCATCATCAATGAATACTCTTTTTTCATTAGTATCCTCAGCCTTTGCATATTTCTCTATCGCATCTGCAAAGGAGTAGTAATAATACAATATACCCTCTTTGCCATCCCTATAATCTTTCTGATATTCTGTTATAAACCTATATCCTACCCTAGATAAAAGCAAGTAAATTCTTTTAGCATATTCCATATTCTGCAAAAGAATAGAAAAATCATCAATAAGAGTAAAGGCTCTGAAAAATAACATATGAAAGCTGCTTAATTTTTTTTCATTTTTATCAATATTTTGATTAAGCCTCTTAATATAATTATATCTTGCATACCATATTAGATGGGCTTCGTATGCCATAGCAACCTGGCAAGTAAACTCATTTTCTCCTCTGGTCAATCTCTCTAATTCAGCCTCACAATACTCAGCCAGATATTTGAAAAATTCATCATATCTTCCTAAACTCCTAGCTGCAACTGCAGCCTTGAGGCTTGCAGCGCTTCTATGATTTAATTCTAAAGCTGGCAAGGCTTCCACATTGCCTACATATCTGTCAATAATCCCTGACCAAAGCTCATACTGCTTCACTAAATCCTTTTCAGCTGCCTCACATTGGGAAATCCTCTCTTCTATGACCGGAGCAAACTTTAGCAATTCTTGTATTAAACTATCAATATCATTGTCTTTATCAAAGATTGCTATAAAATCCTTTGGAAAGCCTGTATCATCTTCCAAAACGTCTATTTGAACCAGATCTGGCTCTTCTTCAGCTGCAGCCGCTTCTTCTTCTATAATGTCCATGGATTCTAAAGCTTGGGGCTCAGTGGTTTTCTCCAGGTTCTTTTTCTTTCCTGACATGCTGTTTATTTGAACTTCAAAGACCTCATACAGCTCATTGTTGTCCCGTATGCTCTCCAACTCTTTATATGCCTTATCATAATCTCCGCAAAGTGCAGCTTTCAAAGCATAAACCAATATAATTGTCTCATTTCTATTGCCATTGTTGTTTGTTAAAAATTTGGATACATAACTTGAATATTGATTTCTTTCAACAATTGATAATAGGGCTTTTGCAAAAAAGCTCTTTTTTTCATAATCAGCAGAGTTTATCTCTATACCTAGTTCCATCTTAATCAGCAAATCACAAACATGATACATCAGTGTAGAAGTGAGCTTATTCTTTTCTTCCTCAGAAAGATTATTCATTGCATATTCAAAATAATCTTTCGCCTCATTTATATATAAGCAGTTAAGCAAGCTAAAGCCTATTTTGCTATAGTAGTGTGTGCCTTTATTTAAATCTTCAATATAAATATTGCTCAGTTCAAGTATTAGTTTTTTGCTTAGTTCATTGTCATAACCGCTTTTATAAATGCTTTCTATATTTTTGGGGCGATTAAACAAACCTGCCATCAATAGCATCACGAATTTCCTCACACTATAATCCTTAGAATTATGAAGAAGATCAATGCAATGCTGTAATACGGCATCTTCCTCTTTGCTTGAACTCAAATTCTCAAAGGCTTCCTTTATATATGGAAATACATTGTCTTTATTATCAGTGATAAATCTGAGGGTAATAGGCAAAGACCTTTCTACATAGCTTGCTGCCTTTATTATCTGTTCATATCCATCCCCTTTGTTTTCAACACAATAAATAAATCTATCAACAATGTAGAGCTTTAGCTCAAAAATCTTTTGGAAAACCTCCTTAGGGTAAGCTTCCGTTATGCTAAATATCTCTCCAACTCCAATAAATCCTAGAAGAGGCTCATATTTTTTATCAAGAAGAACATCAATAGCGCTAATAAAATCATGCTCTTCGAGCTTTGAACAAATTAACCTAAAAGCTT
>JAQUTA010000135.1 GCA_028709965.1 Lutispora sp. | reverse complement strand
AAAGGATCATCTTTATCTGGTTTATTGATTATTAATGCTTGGGTTATTACTCTCTTTTTGTTTTTAAATGCTTCTTCTGTAAGTCCAGCGCCTTTGCCTACTATTTTATCTGCATCGTATCCTGTAAAAGCCATTATAATAGCGCTTGAGGTGCTGGTATTTCCTATGCCCATCTCACCGGTACCTAGCACTTGTACACCTTCTTTTGCAGCTTCTTCTACCATATTTATTCCTGTTTCTATGGCTTTTAAACCCTCTTGTCTAGTCATAGCTGGTCCTTTTGCCATATTCCAAGTACTCTTTCTAATTTTTCTTTTATATAAACCAGGATAATCAATATCTCCATTTATTCCAACATCAACTACTTTCAACTTTGCTCCAGCATGCTTTGCTAATACCCCTACTCCTGTGACTCCTTTTATAAAATTTATAGTTTGAATAGCTGTAATACTTTGAGGACAGCTGCTTACGCCTTCCTCTACAATGCCATTATCTGCAGACATTATTATAAGCTGTCTATTGACCATAGGATTACTAATCTTTCCGGTAATACCAGAAAGCTTTATGGCAATTTCCTCCAATTGCCCTAAGCTTCCTAAAGGTTTTGCTAGATTATCCAATCTTTCCTTTGCCTTTATCTTGCTCCACTCATAGCTCCCCTCTATTCCTGCCAATGTTTTCTCCAAGTTTTTCACTAAATCCTCTCCTTAAGACTAAAATTTAAAACAAAATAAAAAAACCACACCTGGAGTGCGGGAATATATAAAAATAATCATCCCCTCCCTCCGAAGGTTGAAACGGTTTTTGGCAGGTTTCCTGGCTCATGGTTCATCTTACTCTCCAGCCTTCTCGGTTTCCCAATGGCATACTCGGATTTCATCCCATATACAGTAGCGGGGGCTGCAGCAGATTTTAACTGCTTTCCCTTTTAACCTTATCTGCAAATAAGATTGTTAATTCTATTGCTTAAGGCACCAAAAATTATTCAATTGTATTTATTATAATGTTTTTAATAAATAGCGTCAATCCAAAATACTTAACTATAAAAGAATCCCATGCTATTTATCTAAGTCCAAAATTTTTATAATGTCTTGTAACACTTTAGCCTTCAAAAAATATTATAGTATTAGAGGTGGATGACACCTACAATTAGGAGGTGAATAGTATATGGGTAAAGATTATTGCAAAAAAGAATGTAAAGAATTTAGAATTAAAAACTTCCCCGATGACATAAGAGATTTGCTTTGCCTATTGGCAAAAAACGACAACAATAGAGTTACAATAGTATTGACCATTTGTGAAGATTGCATTTTGGAAGACATATGCTTGGTGGCAGTAATAGGTGACTTAGCAGTATTCCGCTGTCATGACAAATTCAAATTTGTAAAGATCTGCTGCATATGCTCTGTCATAGTTGACTGCGAAACAATATTAGATGAGCTTTTGGAATCTAGCAACGAATGTAAATGCTAATAAGATAAGGATTTCTATAAGAAACTCATTAATAAATCCGGCTGTTTAGCCGGATTTATTAATAATATATCTTTTTCTCCAAATGTTCTTGAACCAACATCAAAGTTTCTCCAAACCTTTGGAAATGAACAATTTCTCTTTCTCTCAAAAAACTCAGGGTCTCAATGACACCTCTATCATTGGTAGATTGAATCAAATGTTCATATGTGGTTCTCGCCTTTTCTTCTGCAGCTAAATCCTCATGCAAATTTGCTATTGGATCTTCAATTGCCTGTATATATGCTGCAGTCCAAGGCACACCAGCTGCATCATGAGGATAAAGATCTTTTCCATGCTGAATGTAATGAGGTCCCATGCCTGCCTCTTCTAATTGCTTTGGTGTTGCCCTTTCAACAATCTTGTATATCAAGGTGCCAATTATCTCCCAATGTGCAAGTTCTTCGGTTCCAATATCTGTTAAGGTAGCTTTTGCTTCGGGTATGGGCATATTGTATCTTTGTGTCAAATACCTAAGCCCAGCAGATAATTCGCTGTCAGGTCCACCATATTGAGCAAATAAGAGCTTTGCTATTTTTAAATCACAGCCCTGAACCCAAGCTGGATACTGAAGCTTTTTTTCATAAATCCACATATGCTATTTTCCCCCCATCTCATAGTCAATTTCCCAAGGCCATGGATCTTCAATCCATCTCCAATGTCTATTTCCTGCATTTTCTGCAGTAATTGGTGCATATTCATCTTCATATTTTTCTTTCAAGGGTTTTAATTTACATCCATATTGCTGGAAGATTATCAAAGCTTTTTCATCACATGGGTGGGTATCTAAATATAGATTCAAATCCACCATAGAAAATTCCAGAGCCATTATTTCATTTAACAGTTCCAGTCTTTCCTTATTTATTTTCATGAAACATTCCTCCAATTATTAATCTTCTACCGATCTTTTCTTTTTGGGATATGGGTCATAAAGCTCTGGAAAGATTGTGCCTCTTAAGAGTGCTTTTGATGGCTCAAATATTTTCCCCATAACCTGAAACTTTACATAAGCTCGAGCAAGTTTAAATTCAGGTCCCATAGATGGCAAGTTGGACATATAGTCTTTTTTCATCTTCTTCCCTCCTTAATAATCTCCATACCATAATATTCATGAAGAGAGGGCTTTGCTACAATAAAACAAAAACAGCAGGCAATTGCCTGCTGGTTAATGACCCAAAATGCCGTCAGATATAACCTTACACCTGCACTCACGCAGGTGGGTGCCTTGATTCATATTTCAACCCACCAACAAAAAGAAGGCTCGATTTACATATGAATACTTAGGCTCCCGTATACTCATTGTAGGTTAAGGTTATATGTCCGACTAACATCTCAGGTAAATATTCTTCTGTTATATCTAGTATAAAGAATTTAACTCAAAAAATCAACCTAGAGCTATCGGTAAATGTTATTTGTATATCTTTAATATAACAAATTCTCCACATTTTATTCTTTTACCGGTTTTTCATCCTTAGCTTTAAACTTCAATACTAATGCAAGTAAACTTGTTTTATTGAGTTAGTATCCTTTGTCAATATTTACTAAATTAATATAATCTCCTTCTCCTTTAAATGCCATCAAATTATTATCTATAATTTCGAGAGCCCTATCAAAATATTTATCAGATTCGCCGCATATATGGGGGGTAATGAAAATATTGTCTAAATCCCATAATGGGCTATCTTCCGGCAACGGTTCGGCATAGAATACATCTGATATCGCTGCTCTCATTTTGCCACTTTTTAATGCTTCAATAAAATCTTGCTCATTTACGGTTCTGCCCCTGCCCATATTTATGAAACACGCCCCAGGTTTCATAATGTTGAAGTACTTATTATCAATAATTTTGTCTGTCTGAGCAGTGCTTGGTAAAAGGTTAATTATATAATCACTCAGCTTGAAAACTTCTGCCATATCAGCACTTGTATAAACCTTTTCAACGTGCTCAGTAAAAGAGGGGTTTTCCTTAACTCCTATTACCTTCATACCCATGAACTCAGCTTTTTTTGCAATTTCTTTTCCTATGCTTCCTAATCCTAAAATACCTAAAGTAGAACCATATATTTCTCCATTTTGTATTTTCCTATCCCATTTTTTATTTATCTGGTTTCTATACATTAAATAAAAGCTCCTGGCCAGCATAATCATGGCCCCTATGGCATATTCAGACATATGGATCTTATGTATACCTCTGCCGTTGGTTAGTATTATACCTCTCTTTTTAATTTCATCTAGCGGGAAGCTATCTACGCCTGCACTCAGCGCTTGCACCCATTGTAATTTGTTCCCTCGGTCTAGCATTTCATCAGTACATTTGAATGAAACTAACACCTCTGCATTTTCTATATGTTTTTCCATTTCGCCTATACTTGTACAAGCAATAAAATTAAAATCCGGAAACTTTTCTTTTAGGTGCTCTAAATGATGCTCAGAAATCTTATGATAGATCAAAATATTTCCCATAGCTATCCTCCTTATATTTATTTTAGCAATAAATTTTTTATAGACCCACTATATGGGGGTTTTAGTATTCCTTTTTCCGTAACAATAGCAGTTATTAAATGACTAGGTGTTACGTCAAAGGCAGGATTATATACCTT
>JAQUTA010000134.1:1713-4112 GCA_028709965.1 Lutispora sp. | reverse complement strand
CTTATCAGAGGCAAAACAGGAAGAGTCTATGGAGATTTGATAGCTATGCTGACTATAATGAAGGCACTCCCTTTGGCCTATAATAAAGATATGCAGGAGGACAAGGAATCAGCTTTTGATGCATCTGATACAGTGAAGACTTGTATAGCTGTATTTATACCAATGTTTGACACTATAAAATATAATAACAAAAAAATTAAAGAAAAGCTCAGGGGTGGTTTCTTAAATGCTACTGATGCAGCAGATTATCTAGTCGAAAAAGGAGTAGCATTTAGAGATGCCCATGAAGCCTTAGGCAATATGGTCAATTACTGTATTAAAAATAAAAAGGCTATAGAAGATTTAAGTTTAGATGAGCTTCATACTTTCAATTCTGGCTTTGACATGGATATATATGAGCACATAAAAATGGAAAGCTGTGTACAAAGAAGGAATACAGTAGGTGGACCTTCGCCCAAAATGGTTTTACAAGCTATAGAAGAGGGTAAAAGATACCTAGGCATTATCCTACAATAGTATATTTAATATATTATAGCAGTTTAGATAGTTGAAAAGTAATAGCATATAGGATATATTAGCTATAAGGATATTTTTCATGATTATCTATGCTGTATTTTAAGTAAATGTATTATGATATGGAGGCCTACAGTTGTGGAAAATAGTATTATCGGCCAGAAGGCTGATCTTATCCCAATGACCGAAGAAGATATTAGCAAGGTACAAGTATGGGCATGTGATCCTTTGGTATGCCAGAATTATCACAAATGCCTGTCAGATGAAGAAACTTTATTACAAAAACTTATTATTAATCCGGATAGCAATATTAGGGTCTATGTGATAAAGACAAAAGATAATGTATCAATAGGCAAGCTTACTATTGAATTATTAAATGACAATACTGCGGATATTGACATGCTGATTGGAGAAAAAATCTATACAGGTAAAGGTTATGGAAAGGATGCTTTGAAAGTCGCAGTTAAACATTGCTTTGAGGAATTAAACATGGATGCAGTAAAAGTAGTTTTTAAAGAAGATAACATGAGAGCAGAATATTGTTGCTGGTCTTGTGGATTACGAGAGGACAAGTATTACATTCCTGAGGAAGAACAAAAAAGCACATCCAGGATGGTAATATATAAAAAAGATTATAATGGATATTAAGGTGTGATAAAAATAGCAGGCATATGCCTGCTATTTTTTACACTTACAATTCGATTCTTGCTACAATACTATAGTCTTTGTTAATAGCTTTATCTTCAACGAAATTCCACTTGCCTGGGATACCAAAATCTTTCGCTAAGCCTTCTGCTGTATACATCATTATTCCTGCATCTACATAATTTTCCTTATTATCCGGATTGAGAATTGCTAAATATGCTTCTCCGTCTTTTAATATGAAGCGGCAGGGTTGTATATTTTTGTAGGATGGTGCATTTCTCACATAATAAAACAGATCAGCTATGCCTCTGTTTTCCAGCTCCTCATAATCTGCTTCTTTTCCCCACTCATACAAATATACAATTTCTCCAACTCCTAGTCTTGCGCTATCTAAACCTGTGTTTTCTACAACCTGAGTTCCATAGGGATTTGTTTTATATAATGAAGAAACGTTCTGTATAAGCATAGATGGTGATTTTTGTTTCAATACCTTTTCATCTATTTTTCCAAAGGCTAGCATATAATTAATATTACATTTTTCATCATTCAAAATACTTGCTTTTATTTCACCGGATACATTTCTGATGTTTATCCAACAACTTCCCAATTCCATGCCGAATAATTTCTTCACTATGGACTGCATAAAATATGCACCTAAAAATTCGGTTTCAGTCCTATCAGCAGAAAGAGAGAGACCAATATAATGTGGACTTTTTATCATAATACCGCTGTAACCGCCCACGCCTTCTAGCTTATTGTAGATTTCAGCACCCTTTTCAAACAATATGAATGAAAAGCCCTTTTCTCTGCCGACAGTAGTGTTGATTTCTCCTAAATATGCCTTAATATCACCGAGTATAATGTCTTTTACACTGTCATTTTCATAATTTCTAATAGATTGAACATTAGCCAGAAATTCTCTAAAATCCATATCTTCGCCTCCTTGTTTAAAGCTTCTAATTGATTATATATTAATCTATGACACACTAAACTTCAATAAATATTAAATCGAATATTGAAACTTGATACTATTTTAGCATAAGAAGATTATAGAGCATCAGGTATAATAGAATTAATGATATAATACTTGCTAGGAGGCGATTTTATGGTTGAAGATAGAAAGGTTCTAACAAAATTAAATGAATGCATTAAAGAAAACAAATCAGTAGCTGTTGTAATGATAGTAGATACAGGCGGTTCTACTCCCAGAGGAGTAGGCAGCCTGATGCTTGTTGATGACA
>JAQUTA010000134.1:0-1613 GCA_028709965.1 Lutispora sp. | reverse complement strand
TTGATGACAGAAGAGAAAGACTTACCTCTGAAATATTTCCTAATGTAGAGGATCTCATACTAGGGAATATACCTGAAAGCTTAAAGAGTATAAATATTGATGGCAGCACCTGTGTGGTCATAGTAACCTATGGGCATAAATATGACCAGGATGCACTGGAAGCAGTTATAAAAAGCAATGCCTGCTATATAGGCATGATAGGAAGCACAAATAAAGTAAAAACTTGTTTTGAAAACATGATAGCAAAGGGATATACAAAAGAAGAATTATCGAAAGTTTATACTCCAATCGGAATAGACCTAGGCGGGGAAACTCCTGAAGAAATTGCTTTATCTATCATGGCTGAAATACAAGCTTTAAAGCATGGTAAAAATGTTCCACATATGAAGGACTAAAGCATGAGTGGCTATAGTAAATTATTAATGGCAGGTGGCAGATATGTTTGAAGATTATAAAGTGATAATAAAAGGAGGGGGCGATTTAGCTACGGCTGTAGCTCATAAGCTGCGTCGCTCCGGTTTCCCCGTAATAATTACCGAGATTTCACAGCCTAAAATGGTACGAAGGACTGTATCTTTTGGAAATTGTATATATGAAGGCACATGGACGGTAGAAGGAATTACAGCTGAATATGTGGAGTCCCCAGATAAAACAGATGAAGTGATTGCGTGCGGGCATATTCCTTTGCTGATTGATCCAAAGTGCAGCATATTGGAGAAAATACATTCTACAATATTGATTGATGGAATTTTGGCTAAAAGAAACATAGGTACTTCAATAAATGATGCTCCAATTGTTATAGGTTTAGGTCCTGGATTTACAGCGTCAAAAGATGTACATGCTGTAATTGAAACCAAAAGAGGCCATACATTAGGTCAGGTGATTTTTGATGGAAGCAGCATACCAAATACAGGTATTCCCGGTAATATAGGAGGATATACTCATGAACGTGTATTCAGGGCTCCGAAAGCCGGTTTGGTGAAAAACTGTGTCGATATAGGGAACATGGTAAAAGAAGGAGATATATTATGTTTTGTAGACGATGTTCCCGTAAAAGCGAAAATCTCCGGTATAGTAAGGGGCATCATACATGATGGCTTAATAGTACCCCATATGGAAAAATTAGGCGACGTAGATTCCCGGGGACAGAAAGAATATTGCTATACTATTAGTGATAAAGGAAGGACAATAGCTGGAGGAGTTTTAGAGGCGATTTTGTATTTGCTGGACAAATCATCTAGAGGTGAAAATTGTGAAGCTACTTAAAATATAACGGATAAAAAATAATTGATGCTTTTTTTCAAATATTCATAATAATTCTTAGTATAGATTTACAAAGCCAATGATATACGTTATACTAATATTAGCATAACGTATACCATTCAATTTTGGGGGATTAATTTTGAAAAATATATTTTTAACAGGCAACTTACATATTGGCAAAAGTTCAGCAATAAATACTTTTTTAAACAGCTTTCAAGGGACTATAGGAGGGTTTAATACATTTCGTGTAACCCAAGATGGAAAAGTAATTGGGTTTTCAATGAAGGATATAAATGTTAGTGAAGTTCATATATCTGCATATATTGCGAAGCAAACTGAAAAGGGCAGTT
>JAQUTA010000040.1 GCA_028709965.1 Lutispora sp. | reverse complement strand
TCTAACTGACGTGCCTGGCACTCATCGAGGGGGGAAATTTAGATGAACATAGCGAATTTTATTTTTGATAAAAATAAAGAAAATATGAATAAAAGAGCCCTATTGTATGTTGACCGACAAGGCAGAGAGGAAAGCTGGAGTTATAGCGATTTGCATGTCATGTCAAGTAAGGCGGTCAATCTATTGCTTTCTCTTGGCATAAAAAAAGGTGATAGGGTTTTTATATATTTGGATCGTTCTCCTGAGACTTATTTTTTTGTCTTGGGTATTTTGAAGTTGGGAGCTGTCTACTGCCCTCTTTTTCCCTCCTTTGGCTCGGATGCAGTTAGGGAGAGATTTGTTGATTGTCAGGGTTCATTGATAATTGCAGAGTCCAGGTTAGAGGAAAATTTGGATGGTTTGCCCTGTCTTTTGGTAGATAGGGAAGGGGATTTCAATTTCAGGCAAAGGCTCCTTTCTATGAGTCCGGATTTTGATGCTGCAGAGGTTTCGGATAAAGATATTGCAATAATTCACTACACTTCCGGCACCACAGGGAGGCCAAAGGGAGCTGTTCACTGCCACGGTGCTATAGTGAGCCATTGGCAGACTTCCAAGGATATATTGGGATTGGGCCCTGGATTGAAATATTGGTGCACGGCAGATCCTGCTTGGGTCACAGGCACTACCTATGGCATATTGGGTCCCCTAAGCGCAGGTGCAGATATACTGGTGTCTGAGCCTAGCTATCGGCTAAATCAGGTTTTGGGGGTTTTGGAAAGATATAAAGTAGAAATTTGGTATACGGCTCCTACTTTGCTTAGAATGCTTATGAGAGAAGATCTGGCTAAGGCTAAAGGGTATAATCTCACAGGATTAAAAAAAATATTCAGCGTAGGCGAGGCGCTAAACCCAGAGGTATGCCGATGGACTGAGGAAAATCTGGGTTTGACAGTATATGATACCTGGTTTCAGACTGAAACCGGCGCTATAATGATTGGCTATGATGGCAGCTTCTCAAAAAGAGAAGGCTCCATGGGCAAAGCTATATATCATGTTAAAGCAGAGATACTGAATGAAAGTTATGAGCCTGCCCCAACTGGGAAAAAAGGACATCTGGCTTTATTACCTGCCTGGCCTTCCATGTTTTTGGGCTATTGGAATAATGAAGACATTTACCAAAGCAAATTCAAAAATGGTTGGTATATTACCGGGGATCTGGCTTCTAAAGATGAGGAAGGCTACTTCTATTATCTCAGCCGTGAAGATGATGTAATAAATACAGCAGGGCATTTGGTAAGCCCCTTTGAGGTGGAAAGCGTGTTGATGGCTCATCCAAGTGTTGCGGAAACCGCTGTGATAGGCATGCCGGATAAATTGATGGGTGAAACAGTGAAAGCATTTGTGGTGCTAAAGGAAGACTATGTACCTTCTCCTCAGCTTCAGATTGAATATCGTACTTTGGTGCGCAATAAAGTCTCCGCTTATGCATCCCCTCAGGCAGTGGAGTTTATTGATGAGCTGCCCAAGACAGAAAGCGGGAAAATTATTAGAAGGATGTTGGGAACGGGAAACACAGATTAACACGGATTTTCACACGGAATTACAGGGGAGGGCTTATGTTAGTAACTTTGTATAATTATGCTTTTTGCGTAATATGTATGCACTTTATGTAAATATTGCTTCTCTTTTCACTCAAATGTGAAAGCGTGTAATTCTAATGGTTTCATTGTTGTAATATTAGATTGTGGTGAAATGTCTAAAGTAATATCTACATTTTTTTCGCATTTTTTTATTGAATCTATTGCATATTAATTCTTTATGTAATATAATAAAGTTGTATTAACCCCTGAAAGTCTCATATTGGTAGAGACACAATCGTTAACCCCACTCAATTTTGCACCCCAAAAGGGTGCTCTTTTTTATGCAAACTTTGGAATTATATAGAGGAAATTTTTGCTTTATGTAGAATAATATAGTTTGGGGGTGAATGACTTGGAACAAAAAATCATCAATAACAAATATAAGGTGCTAGATACCCTGTATTCAGACGAATTTCAATCCATTTACATATGCAGCAAGGCAATATATGAAGAAGGAGAAAAACTCTTACTAAATGAGTTTTCAGATAAAGATATAATCGATGTAGCAAAGTCCAGCTTTTCCTTTAGTGACGATGCTTTGTCTAAAAAAATTCTAGATTCCTTTGAGATTGATGAGAAATATTATGCCTTATTTCCCATGGCTTCTGGGACCCCACTGGAGGAGCACTTGTCAAAGCACAACATCACCTTAGCGGATAAAATGCTTCTTACAGAAGAATTGCTAAAAAGATTTATGGAGATTGATAAATCCATGCCACTCATTCAATATATTCTTTGCGATTTGAACAACCTATCCGTCACAAACAGGAAATATCTAAGTTTCAACAATCTGTTTTATTTTAATAAAGATAACCTTAATATAGATTTTAGTACGGTAGTAAAGAGAATTGGTCATATTATTTGCTGTATTTTTGCCAATACACCAAATGCAGATATAAATAAAAACAAGGATTCGTTGCCTCCAGCCATTTTGCCTATAGCTGCTAAGGCACAGGCAGGCTCTTATGGATCGGCATCTGCTATTTATGAAGATTTTAAAAGAACACTCCTCTATACCACTTTTATTGGGAGCAGCTCTTTGGATGATCAAATAAAATACAAAATGAAAAAAGCTCAGAAAAGGTATATTGTGTCTTGGCCTAGATTTGTTGCTTCTATTATAATAATGATTGCTCTGTTGTCAGGCGGCTTTTTGCTTATTAAAAATATTCTTCCTGTATTTGGCCCCGGCAGGGAAAACCCGGATGCCATTGGCAAAAATAACGTGGCTCCTGTGGCGGAGTTTTCTATCAGCATAAGCAAAATTTATTCCGGTGATGAGGTTACTTTTATTGACAAGTCCTCAGATTCGGATCCCGGCGATATTATCAAGACAAGGTTATGGACCGTGGAGAAGGATGATACTGTAGTGCTTAATTCCGATGAAGAGATATTGAACTATGTTTTTGACCAGCCCGGAGATTATAAGATTTCTCTCGTAGTTCAAGACTCCAAAGGTGCCAGAAGTGAACCCTCTACTCATAAGCTGAAGGTTTTGGAAAAGCCTGATCTGCCAAGCGACGCAGTTGGCGATGACGGCACAAATCAAGATATGAAATAAATTTATTTGACAACTTATACTTCATAATGTATAATCAATCATAAATCTATAAAAAAGCTATGAAGAGGATTAGTAAATAGAGCGATTCTAACAGGAAGGAAGACTCACCGACTGAAAGGTTTTCTAAGATCACCTCTATCGAACCCGCCCTCCAAGCTGCAAATGAAAAGTTTGTCCGCTTTGCCTGCGTTATGGGCTTTAAGAGGAATAGATATTAATTAGCTTATATTTATTCAACTTGGGTGGTACCGCGAATTACCTTCGTCCCTTGTATGGGATGAAGGTTTTTTTATTTTTGAAAGGAGGAATTTTTATGAGTGAAAAGAGAGAAACCTGGAAATCCAGAATGGGCTTTATAGCCGCTACAATTGGTATGGCTATTGGAACGGGGAATATATGGCGTTTCCCCCGTGTAGCCGCTAATAACGGTGGAGGTCCCTTCATCATTGCGTGGACTGTTGCCTTATTCGTATGGGCGATACCTCTCCACATAGGTGAAATGACTATGGGGCGAAAAACCGGTCTCGGAACAATTGGTGCCTTCAGAGACTTTATGGGCAAAAAATATGCCTGGATGGGCACTTGGATCGCAATGGTATGTTTATTATTAATGTCCTATTATTCCGTAGTCATGGGTTGGTGTGTAAAATACTTCACTCTGGCTGCAACCGGTACTTTTAAAGTGGGGATCACAACAGAGCAAACAAAAGCTGTATGGGACAATTTCACTGCCTCAGGTGGTGAAGTGGCAATTTTTCACTTTATCTCCATGGCTATAGCAGGCTATATTATCTATAGAGGAGTCCAAAACGGTATAGAGAAATTCTCTAAGATTATGATACCAACTCTATTCATATTGCTTGCTGTGGCAATGGTAAGGGCGGTGACACTGCCAGGAGCTTATATGGGTCTTGAATATCTATTCAGCCCAAAATTTGAAATGCTGGCTAACCCTAATATTTGGCTGCAGGCTTTTACACAGGTAGCATGGTCTACAGGAGCCGGCTGGGGCTTCATAATCACCTTGTCCACCTATACTAAGAAAAAAGACGATATACCCGGCAACTGCTTTATGATGGGGATCAGCGACAATGTTGGAGCTTTGTTGGCAGGTATGGTAGTGCTTCCCGCAATATTTGCATTATCACCCAGCATGGAATATACTAACCAAGCTTTGACCTCCGGCAACACCGGCTTGACTTTCATATATTTGGCACAACTCTTTGGAAGCATGCCCGGTGGTTTGATCATAGGAGCTTTATTCTTCTTCTCAATGGCGGTAGCTGCTCTTACTTCTTTGATACCTATGATTGAGGTTGTTGTTAGAAACATAATGGATACAGGCGTGCCAAGACATAAAGCATCTATAATAGTAACTATCATTGGATTCTTGTTTGGATTGCCCTCAGCTATAAACATAAACTTCCTGGATAATCAGGATTGGGTATGGGGCGTAGGACTATTGGTTTCTGGTTTGTTTGTTTCCTTTGCTTTAATAAAATATGGTGTGGAGCAGGCAAGACAGAATGTCGTAAATACTCCATGGGCGGATTTCAAAATCGGCAAATGGTGGAACATATGCATATATGCATTCCCAGCAATCTTCGCAGCTTTGTTCGGCTGGTGGATGTGGCAAGGCATAGTGGGTTATCCGGATAATTGGATGAGTCCCTTTGAAACCTTCAATGCCGGTACAATAATAGTACAATTTGGTCTGTTGATATTGTTTGGAGTCCTCACCAACAATTATTTATCAAGAAAGATTGGTAAAGGCAGAGACATCACTCAGTTGGATGAAGACGATAATCTAAAGGAGGCGAAATAATATGTCTACCAGTTCAGTAATTATGATGGTTATCACCTGTGGAGGTTATCTTATAGCCTTTGGATATCTTATTTCGTTGGTGTTCAAACCCAAAAATAATTAAAGAACCAAAGAACCGTCCCCGGGACACCGGGGACGGTTCTTTTTGTCCTCTTTATGCCTTTAACGATTTATCAGCAGTTTTCTTTGATGCAAAATACAAGAACCAGGCGAGCCCTCCTATGGCAGCTATCAATCCGATAGGGTAAGATATGCTGGTGGGTAGGCCGAGCCCTTCTTTGGCTTGGAATATATATGTTACAGTAACTGCTGTCATGAAGGTAGCAGGTACGGTGCAAATCCAATGGGGCTTTCCTTCTTTTACAAGATATGCTGCTGCTGCCCAAAGCATTATCATTGCCAAGGTTTGATTGGACCAAGCAAAATATCTCCAGATAATATCAAAGTTTATTTGAGAAAGAGCTGCACCAATAGCCATTATAGGTAGGCTAAGATATAATCTTTCTTTAATGGGTCCCTGATTTATTTTGAATATATCTGCTATGGTCAGTCTTGCACTTCTAAAGGCTGTATCCCCTGAAGTTACAGGGCATACTATAACGCCAAGCACTGCTAATACTCCTCCAACAGGTCCCATGAGAGCTTTGGATACTGTATGAACCACCGCTCCTTGAGCCCCATTTGCCAATGCATCTGCAAGACCTTGGGTACTGCCGTAGAAAGTCATAGCTGCCGCTGCCCAGATAAGAGCTATTATGCCTTCTGCTACCATGGCTCCATAAAACACTTTTCGTCCATATTTCTCATTGGTCATGCATCTTGCCATCATTGGAGACTGAGTAGCATGGAAACCGCTTATGGCACCACAGGCGATTGTAATAAAGAGTGTAGGCCATATTGCCAAGGATTTTGGATGAAGATTTGCAAAGGTGATATTTGGAATGTTATATCCGCCAATTACAAGACCGCCGCCTATGCCAACAGCCATTATCAGCAAAACTGCTCCGAAAAGGGGATATATTTTCCCAATAAGCTTATCTATGGGTAAAAGGGTAGCCAAGAAGTAATAAACGATAATAATAACCAACCAGAAATTTGTATTCAGGCTTTGGGGCGTCAAGCTTGCCAACAGCTTAGCCGGACCAGTCATAAATACAGTTCCTACAAGAATCAATAAGATTATTGAAAAAACTCTCATAATTTGCTTTGCTGCAGGTCCTAAATATATTCCTACGATTTCAGATACTGAAGCACCGTCATGCCTTATAGATAGCATGCCGGAGAAGAAGTCATGAACTGCACCAGCAAATATGGTTCCGAATACTATCCATAAAAATGCAGCCGGACCCCAGAGTGCACCGGATATAGCTCCAAATATGGGTCCCAACCCGGCTATGTTTAGGAACTGGATAAGGAACATCTTTTTCCATCCTATAGGGACATAGTCTACACCATCAGCCATAGAAACGGCTGGAGTAGGTCTGTTTTCGTCGACTCCGAAAACCTTTTCAACAAAGGCTCCATAAAAAGTATAACCGAGAATCAAAATAATAATTGCGCCTAAAAAAGTTGCCATTTTTCAAACCTCCTTCTATTCTTATATATTTAATTATGAAGCATTTGCGGGTAAATCAATGAAAAGATGTGCAAAAGAACAAAAAACAGGCCTGAAAGACCTGTTTTTGATGCTCAAAATTTCTCTATATGCCTAGAATTTCTTTAAATTTCTTAACTTGTTTTTTACTGACTATTATTTCATCGTCAAAATTCCCAATTTTCGCCATATAGGCTCCGTTAAACCAAGGTGAAATCTCTTTAATCTTATTCATATTTACTAAATAGCTCCGATGAGTTCTGAAAAAGCCTTTCTCTTTAAGCTTTTTCTCCAGCTCCTGCAAGGAATTGCTTGATAGAAAGGTTTCCTTGTCAGCCTTAATAAGAATTTCCCGCCCCTCGGTGTATGCATAAATAATATTTTCTATATCAACTAATATCAATTTGTCACCTTTCCATAAAGGAAGCTTATTGAGGGAAATGGTGCTGCTTGAATTATTAACACCTTCATTGTCGTTGTTTTCTAGAACGTTCTTTATTCTTATAATAGCTTTTGCTACCCGTTCTTCATCATAGGGCTTCAATATATAATCCGTGGCATTTACTTCAAAGGCCTTGATAGCATATTGGTCATAGGCTGTAGTAAAAATAACTTTGCTTTTAATCCCTAAGTTGTTCATTTCATTTATCAATTGTATGCCATTAATATCAGGCATTCTAATATCAGTGAATACCAAATCAGGATTGAGCCTTTTTACCAGATCCAGGCCATCAAAGCCACAGCTTGCTTCTCCAATTATTTTTATGCAAGGCATCTTTGATATGAGAAATTTTAATTCCTCTCTGGCTAGATATTCATCATCAATAACTATAGTATTTATTTGCAAAATTAAGCACTCCTTTTTGGTATGTTGATAGAAATTTTGGTGCCTAAATTTCTTTTGCTGTCAATTTGCAGGCCAAACTCATCACCATACATGGATCTGAGCCTTTTATCTACATTTTTGATGCCTATTCCATCTTCTGTATAATTATTGGCTGAATAATCAAATCCAACTCCATCATCCTCAATTTGAATGCTATAAGTATCAATGTTCTCATCAGTTCGTATCTTGATTGTTCCGCCCTCTTTCTTCGGGTATATACCATGCTTGACAGCATTTTCTACTAAGGGCTGGAGTATAAGATGGGGAAGTTGAAAGCTATTGCAATGTATATCATACTGAACCTTTAGTTTATCACCGAATCTTGCCTTTTCTATTTCCAGATAGGCTTCGATATGGTTTATTTCATTGATAATATCTACAATATCACTATTGTTCCGAAAGCCTTCTCTAAAAAAATTGCCTAAATTAATGAGGAGCTTCCTTGAGGTTTCGGGATCAATTCTGCACACAGATGCTATGGTATTCAAAGCATTAAAAAGAAAATGAGGGTTGATCTGAGCCTGCAATGTCTTCAGCTCAGCTTTGGACAGGAGCTTTGCATTATAATCAATCTCTGCTAATTCAATCTGAGTTGAAAAAAGCTTTGCTAGACCCTCAGCCAGTTGCACATCTACCTTTGTAATTGCATTTTCTTTAGTTTTATATATCTTTAATACTCCAATTATTTTCTCTTTTTTTGTCAGTGGAGCAATCACTGCGGATTTGAGCA
Organism: Lutispora sp.; assembly: GCA_028709965.1. Lineage (GTDB taxonomy): Bacteria > Bacillota > Clostridia > Lutisporales > Lutisporaceae > Lutispora. Next base: position 11,437 of record JAQUTA010000040.1, on the reverse strand, counting down.
GACAATTATCATTTGAACATGCGATTGCTCCACTTTCATTTGCTATGAAAAGCTCTTCTTTTTCCAATGCCACCTTTGTGGCATAGGTTTTTATATCTTCGCCGGGCAAGTGATGGTCAGAGCCTACGCCAACATGGGCAAGTATCTCAGTGCCCTTGGTGATGGCTACTGCATCAACCTTTGCAACATTGTATATTATATTGCAGGCTGCCAGTGCAGTCTCTCTGTTGATTCCATTTCTCAATATGGGAAGGGTTTGATCGGCGATCTTCAATGCCAGCTCAGATTGAATAGCCGCTTCTCTTTGCTGCTCCCTATAGATGCTCTCCAGCAAAATTATGAATATTGCCACTCCAATGGAATTTATCAAAGTCATGGGAATAGATATTTTGTTTACTAAATTCATTGCAGCAGAGAAAGGTTTAGCCACTACTAGGATAATCATCATCTGCAAAATTTCTGCAAATACAGTTATGACAAAGCCTAAGAACCATTTCTGCTTTGTTTTTTTTGAATATTTGTATCCTATGCTACCTACCAATCCTTCGGTAACTGTGGATAAGGCACACGCCAAGGCAGTGAAGCCTCCGATATCAATAGCCCAGCGGTGAATACCGGCGATAAGTCCAGCCCCAATGCCGGCAATAGGTCCTCCCAGAAGCCCCGCCACAATAACAGCTATTGCTCTTGAATTAGCTATAGCTCCATCCACAGGGAATCCGTTGTAGGTGCTGAAAATGCCAAATATACCAAATATTATTGCTATGAACACTTTGTGCCGAATAAGATTGTTTTCAGAAAAAAATAGATTTTTGAAAGCCTTGGTTTTTGATAATAAAAAGGCTATAACAAACATCAGAGAAAGGCTGTTAACAAGGTTTAAGGCTATTCTAATTATCTCCACTTTTACACCTCCTTAAGCGGGACAGCGGGGACGGTTCTTTTTGTCCCGCGCCGGTTTAAAAATTCCATAAGGCTGAAGAGTCAATTTCACAAAGGCTCTGACAGCCTGTCATTATCATTGTTTGTCTGAGCTCTGCTCCTACTCTCTCAGTATAGATGGCCACGCCTTCTTCTCCTCCGCCGTAGGCTGCTATTGCATAGGGTCTGCCGATGAGCACTCCGTCAGCTCCGAGGGCTAATACCTTGAACACGTCCAGGCCGCTTCTTATGCCACCATCTAGGAGTATTTTCATCTTTCCTCCCACAGCTTTCACTATATCGGGAAGAACCTCGACGGTTGCCGGGGTATGATCCAAGACTCTCCCTCCATGATTTGATACTATAATGCCATAAACTCCTGCTTCCAATGCCTTTTCTGCACTTCTAGCCGTCATGACACCCTTTAGAATAAAAGGCAGCTTGGTGCTTTGGACTATTCGTCGTAAATCCTCTACAGATTTTGCTCCAATATTTTTGTCCTTTGCCATAACAGGCAAGCCTGCTGCATCTATGTCCATAGCTACCGCCGGAGCACCTACCTCTTCTGCCATCTTAATTTTTGTTATAACATCCTCTACTCCCCAAGGCTTTATGGTAGGTATACCCCAGCCTCCGGCAGCTTCTACTGCACTGATGCCCATTGTATAGCATTCCTTGTGCTCTCCATCTCCTGTAAATCCTATGACACCGGAGACTTTGCATCCATTTACTACAGCCTTGCTGTAGCCCTCATCATCATAATAGCCGGGATAATGAAGCTTTACTGCAGATATGGGTGCAGCAAAAAAAGGATATTTGAAGGTTTTGCCAACTATCTCCACTTGGGTGTCTATATGGCTTTTGGGATAAACCAAATCCATGTTTATCTTAAGCTCTTGAAGCTTCTGAAAGTTTCTGATAAAAGATGAGCCGCTGCCCTTGCCTCCGGGACCCGGCAGGAGCCCTCTGCAGGCCAATCCATTGCACTCCTTGCACACCATGCATCTCCCACCCATGTTTTGTTTAGCATTTTCTAAAACCTGATTATAATCCATATGGCGCCCCCTTATCTGTATATATAAATTGATTATACCATATATAAAGAGGGCTATAAAATAAAAAAGAACCATTTCGAGATGGCGGGGGGACGTTTTGTTTGCCACCGTGGCAAACAAAACGTCCCCCTGCCACCCCGGTGGCTCACCCCTATAAATCTAGATAATGCTTCAATTTTAAAGCTATCTCAACATTCAATCTATCATCAGGATTGCTCAAATCCACTTCTAAAAGCTTTTGTATTTGATCTATGCGATAAATCGCCGTGTTGTAATGAATATACATTTTCTGTGCAACCTGCTTTATGTTTCCATTGGAATTAAAGTATTCTTCCAATGTTTTCATGAGACTGCTGTCTTTTTTCTGGTCATATTCAGCAAGAGGGGATATTATATTGTTCACAAAGTTCATGCCATCGCTATTGATTTCTTGAAAAAGCTGAAATATGCCTAAGTCTTCATAATACATCACATTTTTTTTGCTATACATAGCTTTGCTGATTTTTAATGCCTTCTTGGCTTCACTAAAGCTTTTGTACAATTCTGCAGGATTACTATAGGGTTTGCCAATGCCTATGTTTATCAATGTGTCTATTTTTAGCTTTTTGTATTCTTTAGAAAGGTAATTACCAAATTTTACTAGGGATTCACCTGCTTCCTTAGCATAAAACATGCACAGGTTCTTTACAGGCAGAAGCATCAGAATATTAGATCCCGCAATACCCATTATTGGCTTCTTTTCAAAGGCTTTTATGGATGAGTCTGCTATATCATACATTTTAATAAGGAATTCTTGATAATTATTTATTTGGGATACTTCATAGGAGTTCATATTGCAATCTAAAATCAAGATTGCATATTCCTGCTCCAAATTCCAGTTAAGCTGACGTGCTCTTTGAATTATCTGCTTGACATCTGTAATGCTGCCGCTTGTGAGCTCTATTAGAAACTGATCTTTGTAATGCCTTGCGATTTCTTTAATTTTCCCTTGATTGAGAAACTCTAATGCTATTATTGCTGTTGTTCTTTCTAAGGTAATCATATCTATCTTGGAAATGCGACCATTAAGTTCATAACATTTCATATAACCAAGAGTATTATTGAGCGCAATTATAGGAAGCTTAACCGGTACTATTTCTTCTTTTTCTTCCTTAGTTATGCTGGTGGCCAGCACATTGTTATCTATATCATCAATTTCTACAGGGTTTCCTATTAATTCTTCTACTGTAAGAACTATTTTGTTTAAATCATTATAATTGACCATTATATCCATAAGCCTATTGTTTGCATACTCTATCTTTTTTAAAAACTCTGCCTGGCGATTGGTAATATGCCCCAATATTGGCTGAATCAAATCAGAATAGGACATATGCTGTGGAAACTCAATTATAGGAAAATCAAGAGATTCAGCCATCTGTATCATCTGATCTGTATAGCCTGATATATATCTCTTGGGTTTGATACCCAGTCCTGCAAGCTTTTTCGAGCTTAAAAGGGGTATTAATTTTTGTAAGGCATTTGCGTCATCTTTTATGGCGAAGCCAGTAGTCAAGAGCAGTTCTCCTGGCTTTACCCATTTGTCAATATCTGGCACCTCCATGATGTTTACGCTTGTAACAATTCTATCTAGTCCTCTAGAGCCTGCTATTACTTTTACACCTTCTAGCTCATCATTCTCTAATATTTCCTTTAGGGTAACTCCGTACATACTTATCACCTCGGTTGCTCTTTGTTTGTTATTAGTTTACAACTATATTTTAATTTATTATAGCCTATTAATCAAATCTTTTTTCTCTGTTCCTCTGTTTCTCTGCAATCTTTTTACCTATAGGACATATCCCTTGACATAATGCACATTGGCAATAGTCCATATGATTTTGGCATTTTACTGGGTCTATTATACTATATTTATTCTTTTCATCAAAATCCAAGGCTTTTACAGGGCAGGCATCTATGCAAACTCTACAACTTCCACAAACCTTTCCAGGAGTTTTATCCCTAGCTGTATCTGTCTCAATATCCATATCAGTTATGATAGTTGCTAATCTAACTCGCGTGCCATATTTAGTGGTTATGATGATAGAGTTTTTGCCCACATGTCCCAAGCCTGCAGCTATGGCAGCCTTCTTATGGGAAAAATAGCTCCATAGATACCCGTTTTCTCTTATCTCGCTTCTAGCTTGTATTGGGTATGCGTCATAGCCTAGCTCTTCTATAAATCTGCTTGCACCAGCAGTTATTTCATCAAGCTTATCGTATGCATAATGGAGGAGATAGTTTTTCAAATTATGAGAATATGGATCTTTTTCTCCTTTTAAATTGTCCATTATGCTATCCACTATCTTTAAACCTATTACAATTATAGTCTTTGCATTATTTATATAAAAATCCGGATGCTCACTGCCATCCTTTATGTCAAAGATTTCAGTATATTTTGCTGCTGAAGCAAAACCAGCCAAATCCCCGCCTTGCTTCCTGATATAATCTTCTATTGCTTTTCTATTTTCTTTTCTTTCTTCCATAATGCTTGTTTAGAGCCCCCCTTGTTAATCCTAATTGAAAAAATAAAGGAAAGAAATATAATATTCCTTTCCCTCATACTTTGTCGTCTATATATCTTATTCTTCTATTTCTTCATGCTCGCCTTTAAATGCTACATTCAATAAGAGGTGCAGCACTATGCCTACTAAAACTGCTATAACAACTGTATTAGTAAGGAAAAGCTGTACTAATGGAGCAAGGCTCTTTGTCCATGCACCCAAAGTATATTGTGCATAAACAGGAATACCTACTGCAAATAGCATTGTAGTACCTACTATAAAAGAGTTCGCGGTAGTAGGCTTTGCTGATGCTACCAACTGTATGCCTGACATTACTATAGATCCGCATACTATTACGAAAACAGCACCGATGATGGATCTTGGCATAGCAACCAATAATGCACCAAATTTGGGGCTTAGTCCGTATAAAATCAATATGCAAGCTGCAACATTAACAACATATCTTGATGCAATTTTTGTCGTAGATATTATTCCAACATTCTGTGTATAGCTTGATACGGGTATTCCACCAAATATGCTGGCTATAATACAGCCTAAACCTTCACTCATTATACCTCTGTTCATGTGTCTTACTCTGTATGTTACTCCACTAACTGCACAGGTTGCAGCATAGTCACCTATTGATTCAACTATGGATCCAAGGTATCCAACGAATACGCCTATGATTGCTCCGCCTACAAATTTCCATCCAAAGCCGGGGCCGCCATAAGGGAAGAATCCAGGAAATGCAAACCAAGGTTTGTTAGCTACTAATGCCCAATCAACTTTGCCCATTATTCCTGCCACACCTAATCCAACAATCCAGATGGAGAAGAATATTGATCCTCTGGATATAACACCGTTTGCAATATTCTTAGTTGAAAATTGAAGTATGAATATCAATAATATTGTTACTGCTGCCAATATGAAGTTTGATGCAGAGCCATCACCAATCATCCAGCCAACAGCTGTTCTGCCTAGTGAATATCCTATGCTCATAACAACTATTCCTGATACAATAACAGGGAAAGCTTTTCTTAGTACACCCAATACTTTTGTTGCACCAAGAACCATTTCAATCAAACCGCCTACTAATATTGCTCCCCACATTGCAGGCAAGCCGTATAGTGCTACAACTGATGTAAGAGCTCCTGTAACTGTAGCAGAGGGTCCTTGTATTATAGGAAGCTTGTTGCCAAATGTAGTCTGTAAAAGTGTTGCCAGACCCATACCAAAGAGTCCGCGGCTTACCCATAGAGCTCCTTCATCTGGTCCTAGCCCTGCTGCGGTTGCAACTAATAATGGCAATACGAAAGGTGAAATGTCAACCAAAGTGTGCTGCCATCCATATAACAGACTTTCCCACCATGTATTTGGTTTGTCATCAATACCTAAAATTGGTTTTACAATCCTTGGGTTTTCTTCCCAAACCGGTTGTTCCTGGGGGTCTAGAACAGCGCTTTTATTGAGATCATTACTTGACATGGGTTTACCTCCCTTTATTTATTCTATTTTTTTCTTGCTTTTTCCCATATATCTCTTCCACTTATAGGAAACTGGCTCTTTGCTTCTTCCATGATGCCTTCGTATACTTGTAGGTTTCTGTCTTCTAAGTGATTGAATATCATAGGATTTCTTACACCATAACTAATGTATTTTAATGGATCTGGATCAAGTTTTGCTGTGATTATTGTTTCTCCAGCAGTTGCTAATGCAAGCTGCTCAGCAATAGGACTTACTATCATGCTGTTTCCAAAATTACAATTGCCGCATGCATCCATTCCTGTTAGATTTACACCTGCCAAATATACATGGTTATCATAAGCTCTTGCGTGATTTGTCAGCTTCCAGATTTCGAAGCTTCTTACTAATGCTGAAGGTCTGACTATTATTTCTGCACCCTTCATCGCCAATATGCGGCTTAATTCCGGATAGTCTCCGTCAAAACATATTATCATTCCGATTTTAGCAAATGGTAATTCATAAACATCTGCTGTAGTACCTGCCAATGCCCATTCTTTTTCAGCATAGTAAATATGAGTTTTGTTGTATACTCCTACTACATCACCATTGGAGCCTAAAAGTATACTGGAGTTGTATACATCTCCCCTTTTTTCTCCCCTAGTATAGGTTGGGAATACCACATGAACTTTATGTTTTTGTGCAGCTTTGCTTACTTCTTCACTTATAGCAGGAATTGTATCTACTAAATCCCACAATTCTTCCCTTGAGAGTCCTGTTTCAAATCCTGTAGTAATAGTCTCTGGGAAAACTATAAGGTCTGGATTGTACTCTTCTGCTGCTTTTTCAAGCCACTTAACTACTTTTTTTATATTCTTTTTCACATTATTGGGTTCAATGGCTATCTGAACACCTGCGATAATTGTTTCTCTCATTTTTTCACCCCAAGTATTTTTTATGCTAGCTCCTCCCTCTATGATGAAGAAGGAGCCAGCTTTATATTTTAATTGCCAGATAGTCAGTCAGTATTAGTCTTCTAAGAAAGCAACCATTCTGCAGAATGCAGCTTCGCCGCCTTTGAAGTTCCATGGGAAGCATCCTAAAGTAAGTCTCTTGTTCTGTAATTCAGGAGCACCTATCTGTCCGCCAAGGTTCTCAGCATGTATGCAGTCGTTTTTGAACAATGCATTGTGTGTTAACTGATAATCTTGTTCTGGGAATAATTTGTCAACCATTTCCTTGCCACCAAGGTTCTTTTCTGCCAATGCTCTTACTCTGTCACATTGTCCGAAAGTGCCTTTTCCTAAGAATCTGCCTATGGGAAGATTCATTGGATGGTCAGTGGAAACTGCGTCTACGCACCAAAGTCTGATTTTCTTCTTTATTAACCAATCTACCATGTCAGGATGTGCGCCTGGATGTAAGTGGATGTATCTTTCTTCGTCAGGAGTTTTTCCGAATGTAGCATAATTGTACCAACCTGTATGAAGAACAAGTATGTCTCCATCTTTAACTTCTACTCTTTTTTCTATCATTTCTGGAGTATAAGCTGCAAGGTCAAACATTTCGTCTCTTAGGTCAACGATAACGCCAGGTCCATATAACCATTCCAATGGAATCTGGTCAATTGTCATACCATCAGTGATAAAGTGTCTCTGTGCATCTAAGTGAGTTCCTATATGGTTTGATGTAGAGATGTACTGAGCGTTAACTCCATGCTCGGGTTTTCTCTTGAAGTATTTTGCTTCAAAAGGTGGGTAATAAGGCCAAAACTGAACGTCAGCATTTAAGGGTTGGGATAAATCATAAAGTTTCATTATATATACCTCCATTTTTTATGAATATTGATATTATTTTAACATTGTCATTTTCTTGACAATATTAAATTTCGATTTTTCTTCATTGGTTACCTTTGTGTCTGCTTCACAAATAGTGGTGCCCTTTATTGTTAAGGTTTATTAGTTAAGATTTATTATTTGTTTAATCCTTTTTCTACCATATATCTTGCGGCTTTCTTAAAGCAGTCCATAGGAGCTGTAACCAAACCTGCACCAACTTGACCTACTCCGGGATCTTTGTGAGCCATACCTGTGTTGATTCTTGGTAAAATACCTGTCTCTAATACTTTTACTATATCAATTCCTGTAGGAGTTCCTCTGAAGTCAAATGTGGGAATCTTGAAGTTCTTGTTTTCGGCTCTTGTGATCTCATACATTTCTTTTGTATAGCTAACAGCGTCTTTATAAGTTCCACCAACGAATTGTACAATTGCCGGTGCTGCTGCCATTGCAAAGCCACCTATACCGGTAGTTTCAGTTATGCAGCTATCACCTATATCCGGGTTAGAATCTTCCTGAGTGAAACCAGGGAAGAACAAACCTATTGGAGTATTTGCAGGTGCTGTGAACCATTCATCGCCAAGTCCGCTGACTCTGATACCAAATTCTACACCGTTTCTGCTCATAGTTGTAACTATTGTGCTGCCAGGTATATTGTGAGCCGCATCAGTGATAGCTTTGCACATTGCCATTGTTATATTGATTGCGAAATGCTCGTTTCCGTTTATAAATTCAAATACTTTAGCTATTTTTTCCTTATCTCCATTTACCTTGCAAAGGTATTGTCCGATGTACTTTACAAACAATGCAGTAGCAGCTCTGTTTCTGTTATGGTTGTCATCGCCCATTTGAAGAGACTGAATAACTAAGGCTTTCCAATCGATTCCGTCTGACATTTCAAGTGCTTCCTTTATCAAAGGATACATAACGTCTGTCATCCAGTGCAATCTTTCAACAACTGCGTCAGAGAAAGCACCGAATCTTAAGCATTTCCCTAAGCCTTCATTCATGTTGGTGTATGAGAAATTTCCATATTTCTTGTTTTCCATGATGAAAACAGGCATGGAAGCAGACATAATGCCTGCCATTGGGCAAACAGATTGATGATGATGGTTAGGCTCGAATTCGATTTCTCCGCTGGCAGCTAGCTTTCTAGCTGAAGCTTCATCTTTGGCCATTCCTTCATATATAAGAGCACCAATAACAGCACCCTGCATAGGTCCACACATTTTATCCCAAGTGATCGGTGGTCCTGCATGTAGTATAAGATTTTTCTTCATGCCCGGTACAACATCCAATGCAATACCAGCACCAACTAAATAAGGTTCTGAGTCTTGTAAGCGCTTAAGCGCTTCTTCGTTAGCTAATTTTCTATCCATTTAAATTATCCCTCCTATAATTTAACCGTAAAATACGGTTATTAACCAAGTAATGCAGACAAGAGATCCGCGGCTTCTTTGTCTCCACCGGATGGTGGTCTCCAGTCCATTTGTATAGCTGTTACATCTTGTTCTTTAAGGTCTGCACAAAACTGTTCCAAACCAATGTTTAAAACCTTAAGATCTTTGCCAAATATATCATTAACTCTTTTCATCTTTTTACCTCCCCGATTAAAGTGCCTTCATAATCATGCCGGCCAATTTTGAAGCCTTGGCATTGCTGCTGACCACGATAGCTCCTGCTTCCTCAAGTGTAGCTTTTTGGAAAGCCCAGTTCTGAGGATCTTCCTCGGTACCGCAAATATAGCAAATGATAGGAATGTATATGCCTTTTTTCTCCATTTTTTCTTTTGCCTGCTTAATCTTTTTCGCAAATACTCCAGCAGGATCCTTATGAGTGCCATAACCAATTACTACATCAAGGAGAATAACTGCTACATCTTCTTTTTCTATCTCTTTGACAAATTCCTCTTCCCTAAGAGTTGTATCTATCATGGGATGAGCTCTGCCTACAGTAAATTTATCATCACCATAGTCTACGCAGCTGTTTTCTTGCATAACATTAGCATCTGCAAGCTTCATTTTTTTATTCAGTGGTGTGTTAGAGTATACGTCTCCTATATAGTCTCTGAGAACAAGCATGCTCTCATAGCATAGGGTTCCGCCACTGTAAAGACCTCTTAGATACTTTTGTCCTGGTTTTATTAATTTAGCCTGTTCTGCTGCCAAGGCTGTCAGTTCGTCATCATTTTCCCTGCTGTATTTCGAGCAGCAAGGAACCTCAGCAAGTTTAACAGCTTTTATAGCAGCTTCTTCTAATGTTGAAGCGGCTTCTTTACCTGCTGCTTCTACCTTGCTTTTATCTCCGCCTATGAAGTTTATAACTGTAGGTTTTTTAACATTTTCTTTAATGTAAGTTAAAATTTTGTCTGATATTTCTTCTGCCGGAGGCTTGGATATTACTACTATTACCTTAGTCTCAGGATCATTATTAAGTGCTTCGATTCCCTGGAGCATTGTGATACCACCGATTTCTAATGACAAGTCTCTTCCGCCGGTACCAATTGCTTGAGATATTCCTCCACCTAATTTGTGAATGAGTACCATAACTTCCTGCATTCCTGTACCTGCTGCGCCAACCATTCCTATGTTGCCTTTTCTAACTTTGTTTGCAAAGCCTAATGGAACGTTGTTTATCATTGCTGTACCGCAGTCAGGTCCCATGAGGAGAAGACCATTGTCTCTTGCATAAGTTTTAAGCTCAAGCTCTTCTTCCTTAGTAACATTGTCGCTGAAAAGAAGAACATGCATATCATTTTTGAGAGCCTTCATGGCTTCTCCCTTAGCATACTTTCCCGGAACAGATATAATACAGAAATTTAATCCGGTCACAGCCTTCATTGCGGAGTCAAAAGATTTTGGCCTGTACTCTTCTCCATCGTCACCGCTCCCATGCTGGTTCAGCAATCCGTCTACTGCAGCCATCGCCTTGTCTATGGCTTCTTGTGTTTCAGCTTTTACAGCTATGATTAAGTCTTCACAAACTGCCGCTTCTGATTCCGGTGTCAAAAGCCCGGTCCTTGTAAGAACCTCCTTGTTAAGGTCAGAACCCATAAGAATGACAGCATCTGTTACGCCTTCAAATTCTGAAAGCTGCTTAGTTGCAATCATAAGCTTAACTGAATCATAGTATTCGCCATGTCTGATTACAGTTTCAATTAACATCGATTTACCTCCTTGTTTTATATATCCAATGAATCATCAAGATTTGTTAATACTTTAACTGATGTTCTAGATATAAAATTCTATTTTCTTAGTATTATCCCTTTGGTATGAAATTATGAACATTTAATCCTATTATTGTAATAGATTTATATAACGAGGCTAAGATGTCCCCCACTTCTGCAAGTGGCGGGTACCGATTATTTTGACAGGCGGTGCATATTAATCGCCCGCCTCGTTGCAACGGTGTGTTGCAATTGCTTCGGATGTTTAAAGCATAAAAAAAGCCCTGAGGATCACCTTAGGAGGTTTATCGGCACTTGAAATTTTAGACCCCCAGGGCAATTTTGACAGGTTATTAGAATATTCCTTTTTCTTTTAAGGCTTCAAATTCATCCCTCCAAAATATCCTCATACGTTTAACGTCTTTGCCTCGTTATATTTCTTCAAAATTTGCTTTG
>JAQUTA010000039.1 GCA_028709965.1 Lutispora sp. | reverse complement strand
TCGCATCGAGGGCAAATGCATATTCTATATATCCGCCAGCATTATTCGCATACACAATCCACTTGCAAGCTGTTTTGCTGGCTACGATTTTTGCATGATGCTTGGGTTTTTTGCCCGCATAATTTCCGTCAAATGAAAGATAGTTGCCATTGGAGTCACGAATATAATACTTATTGCTACCCAAATGCTCAAAATAGAAAACTTCTTTTGCCCGCCTCGTAGGCACTACATCTCCGGAGGAGACACGAAGAGTTCCGTTATCCCAAGAATAGATAATATACCAACCGGACTTGATTTTGCCATTGGTCATATTTTTGTCGCTTGGCACAAAAGGCCAATTTGCGGCTGCTGAAGCCGTCACTGTGGGCGACAGCAGCGTCAGCGCCATACAAAGCGCGAGCAATGTACAAAGTAATCGTTTCATTGTAAATCCTCCCTAGGTTATTTTTCCTATTTCGATCACTGAACAAATCCGCCCTAAGACCCCCGTACCCCAGGGCACCTTCTCTTGCCCCTATCGGGCAATTCACCTTGCCTCTATAGGCGGCGGGTTTCAAAGGGCGGTTAAGTCCAGTATGGACTCGGCTAACATTCAGCGGGGGTTGAATCCCCCTCTGAATGAAGTCTCGTTCAATCAGAGACCTTATAGCTTTTGCCCCCAAAGTATACGTAGCCGTTTGCATAGCCGTAAGCACTATTAAGAAGGTTGAAATTGTTCTTTTGAACATTGTCAATCACAATCTTGCCGTTGCGGTCAAAGACAGTCCAATAGCCTGGGATATGCCTAGTACCTTCAATGTTTACCGGCGCATCAGTTGGCAGCTGGTGAAGAGCTAACGTAAATCCGCCACCTATAGGCATACCATCGGTATATCCATCAAGTCTTTTAATTAATTTACCCGAATAGTCGTATAACTCCGTGAATGACCACTCTTTTCCACCACCTTTTGTGGGTACGCCTTTCGTGTTCACTTCCGTGAAGTAGCTATTCATGATAACACCATCTTTCCATTGGAGACCGAACGGGTTGGAATAATACCATCTATCAGGGTTGGACGGAACGATAACCTTGCCTGTCTTATCCATGATACCTCCCGGAGGATTTTTGACCCACCCGTCGGAACTTAAGCCCTCTTTACCGAGGTACTCAAAGAAGCATGTCAAGCCGTCTTTGTAAGAGAGAGCACTCCCGTCATAGTTGTTGTCGCCGCCGTACTTATACGGGATTACCAGTTTTCCTGTTGTGTCAATATAGCCAATCTTGCTATAAGAAAAGCCATATTGGTGGCCTTGGAACTTCAGCACCGTCGCCATGCCGTCCTGAAAAGAGTAGGCTTCATCGAATTGCAGTGGTATTACCTCTTTTCCTGTTTTGTCTATAAATCCGTATTTGGGGTTAAATTTTAGTTTCTTGCCGCTTTTCATCACGACAACAGTATTGTTTCCTACTGACTCTGTAGAGTAGACACCATCTCCGTTCATAATTGCCTTGACTACATCATCCCCGTATATTGCGACCCGCATCAAACCATCGTAAGCAATATGTCCGCTTGCAGCAGAGTAATATTTGAACGGCGTGATGAGTTTGCCTGTGGTGTCGATATAGGCGGCCGCACCTTTGACCTTGTCGTAAACCCTGGCTATCCCTTGAGAAAACTTTTCCGCGTCATCAAACTGCGCCTTGATCACCACTTTGCCGCTCTGGTCCTTGTAGCCAATCAAACCGTTTTCTTTATAGGTTATCCATCTTTTACCGGTAGGATCTGCGGTCGTGGTTGCCGGGATAAACCTAAATTCTGCATGATTGGGGGCAGCTAACTTCTCATATGTCCATATAATAATGGAAGTTCCGTCAGCATTTTTCTTACCGGATGCATTCACTACCATTTTTATAGCTTCGGGGGGACGCAAGCTGAAAATATCCGACTTTTCTTTGTTAAAATTAGTGGCTTCCCAATGGATTAGCCAAATATAAGGGCTATTTACCGCTTTTACTCGCGCACCGTCTTTTCTGGTATCATCAAGCCCCAGATACCTGCCGTCTTTCATTTTCAAGGTATATTGGCTACCGCCCTTGCTTTCCACATAAAAGGCTTCATTTCCAGAAAGCTTGCGCAGCTCCGCGGCCCCATCGGCAGTCAAATTGAGGTAATTGTTCATGCAGCGGAGATAATACCAATCATCAATAATGGTATTACTTGTTGTCCACTCTGTCGCAAACACCGTTGTAGGCGTCAGGGTCAATACCATGCACAGGGTGAGCAGTATGCTCATAAATCGCTTTTTCATAATGCTATTCCTCCTTCCAAGCTGTTTCATCAAGTTCTAAGGTTTGGTAAAACTAACTTTCGCGTGGTCAGGCGTACTGCCTTTCTGATTCCAAATAATCACTTTTGTGCCGTTAGCTTTCTTTTGCCCGCTTGCGTTGACAATCTGCCCTTGGTTCTTGAAATCCCTGATTGTGCAGAAATCAGTATATTTCATGATTCTCCAGTAATGCGGCACTGAGCTTTTCGTCGATATCAGCTGCTCTCCTTGAGCAGACGCCGGCGCATATATATATTCACCGTCATAAGCGATTGAATACTGTCTGGTGCTGGCATTTATCAGCTTTACGTTAAATGGCTTGTCAGGCTTTTTGTCCGAAAGCTCAATCCAATAACAACCCGACGCCTTCACAGGGTAAAGGTATTTGCCAAGGATTTGAAGATAGTAATCGCCTTCCTCTAAAACCTGTCCCTCTAAGGCTTCAATAACTTTGACCGCAAACGTATATATGGATTTCATGCCGTTATATTCAGCTTCAATCACTTTAGTGCCGAGGGAAGTCCATTTACGGCCTTCAGTCAGTTCAATCCCGGAGGTAGTAAACTTGACCTTTGAATTATCCAAGACGCTGCGAATACCCTTTTCATCTTGATAATGCACAACAATGCCTTTTGTATCAAAGCCATCGCCTATGGCATAAACATCTTTGTCGGGGTTTGTCACAAGAAAGATACCGAGCTTTAACGGCAGCGGCTTAGGTATTACGCGCGGCTTGGTGGGCAGGGACCTACCTTCTCTCGCCAATCTGGAGGCGTTAACATATCCGACCTTGCCGTCTCTCACCACAAGCGTAAGATCGTCCCCTACGCCCTTATTGGTTTGTTCATACTTGCCGTTAACCGTATAACCGGAACGAGTTTCGGTCAATAATTCTGCCCTCGGGAACACAATCCTTCCGTCCGGTCCATAATAGTCGTCGGATGGTACGGCACGAAACAACCCGCGGGGATGTCCATGAACACTGCCTGCGGAGCTGATACCAAAATAGGTGGGGGTTAATATTTTTCCGGTATTCACATCAAGCAGAGCATACAGTGAATCCCCGACTCCTATAGAGGCAGTGCCCGCGACTAGTCCTTTGCCGATAAGGTACTGATTCATAGTTACTTGTTCTGCTAATTTGCACGAGGTTATTATTTTTCGCGTATTTAAGTTATACACGCCCCACTTGCCTGTGCTGTCTTGAATATTCAGATAACCGTCCAGTACTTTAGAATTATCTTTGTAATTGTTGATAATATCGTTATAGATACACGGCAAAAGCTCTGCGCCCTTTGAGTCAACCGCACCCCATTTGCCGTTTTTCTTTACAAAAGCATATCCGCCGCTTGCTCTTACCCAATTATTGTCAAAGAAATGTTCGACTTCTTCCCCCGGTCTTTTCAAGGTTACCCCCGCACTTGTATCTTCGTATGCAAAGGGCAGCAGAATTTCTCCTTTCAGATTGACAAGTCCCCAAAGGCTTTCCTTTTTTATCCAAAGCGTACCGGCCGCGCTGACAGGAGAGAAGCCGGAGCCTTGCAGATTGCTGTGACTATACACCGTGCCTGTATTTGGGTTTACAACACCGCTTACGCTGATTTTATTGACTCTTCCGTTTGCGTCAGGATATTCATGCTCGCCTGTTACGAAGTATCCGTTCTGATAAGTAGACAACCAGTTCCCCGCGGAAACTTTTGTCCCGTCCGGTCTGAACCAACCTGCCACGGACCAAACTAATTTCAGCGAGGGGTCATAGGATACTGTTTCAAAAACATCAATACTATCCGAAGTGTATGCCCCTTTAAAGGGAACAATCTCTTTGTTGTTGAAATTAACGGCGCCTCTGCGAGACGCGCTTTCGGGAATAACGCCGTCAGCGCACCTATCGGTTATCACCAAAGAAAATTCAGGAATAACGATCATTCTCGGGTCGGCGAGGTACCAGCCAGTTGCGCTGTTTCCTCTGATGCCGGCGTGATATTGGGCGGGTATCACGATGCCCTTTGGTCCGACTACGCCGTACACATCATATGAGGAAAAGCTTACACTGCTTAATGATAGTTTTTTATTCGCCACCTGTTTATAAACCATATAGGGACCTGAATGATAACCGCCATAGGCGTAAGGTCCGCCGGAAAGGACTTCCTTTCCGTTCTTGTCTATAATCTGAGAATAAACAAAAGTACTTCGGCTGCTATCGCTCTTATTACCGGCTTCATGCGTTACCGTTTCTTCCTTTCCCGAAGTTACTAACGCGTATCCGTCTTCAAAGTCAAACCACGCTTTTAACCGCTTAACACTCCTGTCGGTTTTTACCCAAGATTCCGCAGGACTGCCGTGGGCAGTCCTGTCCTGTCCGCTGACAGTATATTTCGGCGCGATAATTTCCTTTCCTGCCGCCAAGCCCCAGTAGCCGAGGAGGTATTTGTCCCCCGACTTCACGATGACGCGGCTCACGCCATCCACAGGCAAGCCTACCGCTTCATATTTGCAGGGGATGACTTCCCTTCCCGTGGTGTCAAGCAGTCCCATCTTTCCGCCCCGCGTCGCCTGAACATATCCGTCAAGAAAGATTCTTTCCGTCGGTTTTGGGTCGGGGTCTGTTGTTTTTACAAATTTTTGATCAAACGCATCAAAATTGCTTCTGTAGGGAACCAGATAATCCGCTTCTATCTTTTCATAAACGGGCTGCGCCGCCCAAGTGCCGTCGCGCCTGACAAGTCCGTATTTGATGTTTATAAGGTCTCCGGAATCCGTCAAGTCTCCCACGGGCACCAAGCGCAGACCGTTCTCGTCAAAGAACGCGGACAGGGTTTTTTTATACTCGTCCGTTGTGCCAATCCACGTTACATCTTCTTCGTTGTAGAGTTTTTCTGCCGCCTGCGCTATCGCCGTCATTGGCAGCAAGGTCAGCACCATGAACAGTATGAGCAGTATGCTTGTGAGTCGCTTTTTCATAATCTCTTTCCTCCTTCACAAATTTTGTTTCATATCTTAAAGCTATCAAAAATTTCTCAAAAAAAACCGTCCGCTGCATGAAACATGCTTTTTTTGACATGAAACATGGTGTCGGATATTCGATTTTTATGGTAAAATTATCATGTAGAATAGAATGTTGAACGAGACTTCATTCAGAGGGGGATTCAACCCCCGCTGAATGTTAGCCGAGTCCATGCTGGACTTAACCGCCCTTTGAAACCCGCCGCCTATAGAGGCAAGGTGAATTGCCCGATAGGGGCAAGAGAAGGTGCCCTGGGGTACGGGGGTCTTAGGGCGGATTTGTCCAGTGATAAAGAATTGGAGGAATGCTTATGCTACAGCTTGCGGTATGTGATGATAATATTGACGAGCTGTCCAATATGGTGCAGCTCATAAACCAATACAGGTCATCAAAGCATTTGGACTGCGAATATGCGATTTTTCAAAACGGATTTGATCTAGTTTCAACATTAGAAAAAGGAAAGCGATTTGATATATATTGTCTGGATATTATTATGCCGAGCTTTACAGGCATTGATGTGGCAAAGGAAATTCGTGGTTTTGACAAAACTGCGCCGATTTTGTTTTTTACCTCATCGCCCGAGTTTGCTTTGGAAAGCTATTCGGTGAAGGCAATTAACTATGTATTAAAGCCTATATCGAAAGAAAAATTATTTTTCACCTTTGATGATATATTGGAACGGATAAAAGCAGAAAAAGACGAGGATGCGATTATCGTAAAGAGTAATGAAGGGATTCAAAAAATACTGATCTCCAATTTGGTTTTTGCAGAGGTCATCGGCAGAAACGTGTTGTATCACCTGCGCTCCGGCAAGGTAATTGAATGCGCAGAGAATTTTTCCTCTGTCTGCGATAATCTACTGAAATACGGGCATTTTATCAAAACTCACCGTTCCTATATTGTGAATATGCAGTATGTGGATACCATAGAAAATCACCAAGTGACCTTGCAGACCTGTTCAACTGTTCCTGTTGCACAGGTCAAGGCACGGGAGATTAAGCAGCAGTATCTGAATTATCAAATGGAGGGGGAATAAGCGAATGAATGGAGATGCTAAAGAATGATAGTAACTGTTATTGGACTCATACGATTTGGATTTTCTCTGCTCTTTGGTGTGACGGTGTCGGTTCTCTTAGCAGGAGTAGAACCCACGCGAAAAAACAGACTTATCATTGGCTTCATCTGTGCATTTTTTCTTTTTGTTCAGTTCGTCAGCTGGTGGACTTTGGGCTTGGATTTGACATCAAAACTGTATCCGCTGATCATCCATCTGCCGATGATAATGATTTTCTCTCTATATTATAAGTGCCCATGGCACATATCCGTCATCAGCGTGCTTACCGGTTATCTATGCTGTCAAGTGCCGCGCTGGATCGGCTTCCTTGCGGGAGCCGCCTTTGGCAGCAGAATTGCAGATCACGTTTTTTATATTGCGGCTGTGTTTCTGGCTTATTATCTCCTGAAAAGATATGTGGTCGGGTCTGTCCGGCAGCTCATGGTTAAATCCAAAAAATCCTGCCTGCTATTAGGAGGTGTACCACTTTTTTACTATATTTTTGATTACGTTACCACCATTTATACCGATGTGCTATACAGCGGCGCAGAATGGGCGGTACAGTTCATGCCCTCAACAATTTCTGTTTTCTATTTTGTATTTGTCGTCCTATATTACATTGAAACTCAAAAACAGGCAGATTTCCAAAGAGAGCGGGATATGCTGGATACGCAGTTTAGGCAGGCACAAACAGAGTTTGCTTCTCTGCGGCAGATGCAGCAGAATGCCGCTACCTATCGGCATGATATGCGCCACCATTTCGCCCTTTTGCAGGGGTTGGCATCCAAGGAACACATAGAGGAGCTCAAAGAATATCTACAGACTGCTCAGTCCGACATGGACGCCATCACGCCCATACGCTTTTGCGAAAACGAAACTGTCAATCTGATTTTGTCCGCTTTCGCCGCCAAAGCAAAGCAATCGGGAATCCTGTTGACGGTAGATGCGAAGCTGCCTGACTCGCTGACCTTTAGCGACACCGAGCTTTGCTCACTATTGTCAAATGCTTTGGAAAACGCCATACATGCCTGTGAAAATATAGCAGACAGCAATGAACGCTATATCAAGCTGCGTGTATATTCCAAGAATAATAAGCTGTGCATTGACATCCGCAATAGCTATCATACAGAACCGATATTCCATCAGGGCTTTCCTGTATCAAAAGAACAGGGGCATGGCTTTGGCACAAAGAGTATGGCGCATATCGTGGAAAAGCATGGCGGTGTATTCCAGTTTTCGGTCAAGGATGGCTGGTTTATATTTCAGGCAACTACATAGGAGAATAATACGAGGAGATTTTTTATTCTCTTATTCCATTTCTACTAGCAGTTCGCCTTCTTTGTCATAGATGCCTTCGTCATCTATCTGCACATAGCCGTCAGTGGCATCAGATAGCAAATCCAAGAGGGCTTCCAGGAAGTCCCAGCCCTCCTCTGTAATATCCTCGTCTACATCCAAAGCGTAGATCTGCACCATGTTGTTCACAATGTCCACTGCCTTTTTTTGTTCCTTGCTGTAGGGAATATCCTGTAGCACTTCGAGGAATTCCAGTTGCTCTTCTCCAAATATTGAATCCGCACCTTTGATATTCCTTTCCAATCTAATAGGTTCATGATTAGCATCATATTCAAGCATCAAGTGTTTCCAATCTTTTTCGTCAAAGTCTGTGTCGAATTTCCCGGGAAATGTCGAAAACTCGAATCCTGCTTCTAGAAGCTCCTCGCATATGGCGAATCTTGATGGATAGTCTTCGACCATAGAAAAAACTCTTGCATAAAAACCCATTTTTGCACCTCCTTTATTTTGTTACGGCTCCTTCGGAGTATTTGTTGCCTGCATTCCAGAGAAGGTATTCATCTACTCCGTTTTCCTCCAAAGCTTTGATTTGTTCTATTACCTGTTTGTCGCTATATTTAATATAACCCTTTACCCAGGGTGCTGTAAAGTCCTGTATCCATGGTCTTATTATGCCGGGAGTGGGCATATTTTTATTCCTTATTACTGAGTCTTTCGTCGAATGGTATACAGTTCCATAAGGATTAGCATCCGGAATAGGTATGCCATATGTGTTGTTTGCATAATGGCTGGGATACATCATGGGAGATATATAGTCCACAATGTTGCTCACAGCTTCCCAATATTGACCTAGGGACATATCATCTTCTACAGAGCCTACAAGACCATATACATCGGCAGATATATATACTTTCTTGGGTGATAGCTGCTCTCTCGCATATTTCAAGTAATTTTGTATTGTACCGGGCTTTGATTCGCCTGTTTCATTTCTATAATCTAGATGCTTGTCCAGCTTGCCTCCATCGGAAGCTGGAAATCTAACATAATCAAATTGTATTTCATTGAAACCTACCTCAGCGGCTTCTTTGGATACCTCTAGATTATATTCCCATAAAGTTCTGTCATGAGGTGAAGCCCAGATAAGTCCATCTTTATTCATAAAAGGCTTTCCCGTATCCTTATATATTATAGCCTTCTCAGGATTTTGGCTTGTATAAGTAGGATCCTTAAAGGATACTATTCTTGCTATTGTGTAAATATTATTGTCCTTGAGCTTTTTCATCAGGGCCTGTATATCTTTTACTGTTGCTTTTTCATTGGCTTTAGGACTGAATTTTTCTGCGGCTTTTGTTTTAAAGAGCATATAACCATTATCATCTTTGACATCTATTACAAAGGTGTTGATTTTGGTTCTTTTAGACATTTCTATTAGAGAATCAATTCTTGCATTTGAGGCAGACCAAATGGTAACATAAACTCCTCTCACCTTCACTCTGCGGTTGTTTTCGTATTCTTTTATCTTCTTTTGTGGAGTGTAGTCCATATCCTGATATTTCTCGGATATCAGTCCTGTCCAATCTTTGGATGCATTTTTGGCATTTATCCAGCCGATTATCTCTTTTCCTTCTTCATCTTTGAAGCTGACCTTAAGCCAGTTCTCTTCCTTTTCATCCTTTTTTTCTTCTAGGAAAACTACTTGACTTCCTTTTGAAAGGCTCCCTAATATTTTTGCATCTTTTACAATGTCTTCCCTGACGCTAATCTTTCTTCCAGTTATAAACAAAGTATTTTCAGCAAAAGATATTGCCGGAATCTCTTCTTCGACAAATTCCGGTTCCTTAGGTTCTTCGGGGGCTGGAGTGGGTGTTTGTGACTCATTTCCCGGTGCTATTGGCGGGCTTTCAGGATTTGCGCCAACTGAGCAGCCGACAAAAGATCCTGCTAATAATAAAATAACAATTAGAACAGATAGTACTTTTTTTTGTTTCATAGGGCACCTCTCGCAATATATTATGATACTTCATTATATCACATATTTCGACTGCTTTTGATGCTATTTTGTTTCAAATATATTGTCTAAGAGTGCGAACCTCGGGAACTCCAAATGTAGTATTGAATTTGCTGGGAGGTTCTCACCCGCTAACTACAGTAATACTGAGTGACGGAAAGCGATTAAAAAACAGGTAGATATTTCTCTACCTGTTTTTTAATCTGTTGAATATAACATAAGAATATACTATGGGTATAAATGCAGGAAGCATGAGCACCAGTACAAACATCCAGCCCGGGTTGACCCTGAGCAGTGCCAATATGACTCCTATTAACCCTCCCGCTGTCATAAGAATAGCTCCCAATCTATGGGTCTTGGTCCATACCTCTTCACTGGCCAGAGTCCAGGGAGTTTTTATTCCTACGAAGTAATTATGCTTCAGCCTTCCCATCACATTGCCCATAAACATGAACAAGAGGGAAACACCAAGCATAACAAGTCTTCCTGTATCAATATCATGCCCTAATGCAGCTGCCATGATAATAATGTGCATCCCTAATAAAAAGACATGAAATAAATATCTGAAGTATATATAGGTGCTTTCAAACAGTTTATAGCTTTCTTTTTTGGGATCTAAAGCAGGCAGAAAAATGAATAGTCCATACATAGCCAGGTTCATAAAAGGCATTAGAAACGCCCCTGATAGTTTTCCTGAGTATCCATCAATTTCCCCTTTAAAGTTCCAATGTGTAGGAATCTTATCAGGTAGCATAGGGTAAAAATAAAGGCTTATAGCAAATGCTACTATCACTATAAGTATAAGAGGAATCTCCCTTTTAAGACTAAAATTAATCTTCTTCATTTTCAAATTCTCCCCTTCTATCCGTCACATTGAAAAACCAATTGATAACCTCTTGAAATACAGTGGTGTTAAGGGAATAATATATATTTTGACCCTTTCTTTGGTCTATCACCAATTGGGCTTGCTTTAGAATATTAAGATGATGAGATATGCTGGGTTTTGTCATGTCGAACTGGTCTGCTATATCTCCAGCAGTCATATCTTTTTCCTTGAGCATCTGAATTATCTTGCGTCTTGTAGGATCAGACAAGGCCTTAAATGGCATATTGAGTAAAGGCAATACATCGCCTCCTCTAAGGCTTATATTAGATATTTATCTAAATATCTAATATAATTATATACTCTGATCAGCAAAAGTACAATAGTATTTTCAAAAATTTAGTTATATACTGCCTTGCAATGATGAGCATCTACGCTGTCCAATATCCTTTCCTTCAGCTCTTCACCGTTTTCTACCATGGAGACAGGTACTTTTGTAGCTAGGTTAAAATTGACCTTGAAGTCCTGTATACGGCCGCCTTTTGCTAAGGCTTCCATGCTTTCTTCGTAGGACATTTTTGATCTAATACCTTTTATCCTATAACTGCTTCCCCACTTTTGCTTAGTAAAGACAAATAATACAGATTTGTCTTCTCCTATCTCATGAACAGCAGTAAAAGCTACATTAGAAAGCTTTAAAGTCTGCCAACTGATAGGTCTTCTTATAACTAACTTGTTTTCATCAATGGAGATACTAATAATCATACCTTGGTAGGTAGGTATGCACATAAGAAGTAAACTGGCTATTAAAAACCAAGGAAAAAAACCTCTGCCAGTAAAAAAGTATATCATCAAAATCATTCCTATAAAAGTTAATAGTGTTATTGCAGCCCATTTTATTGTATTTTTATTTCCTTTGTATACTGTCATCCCAATCCACCTTTCTCATTAACCTATGTATCTATTATATATTGACTCAGCAAATATTAACATAATTTATTTTGAATCAGCATGTGATATAATAAAATAAGCAATATCATTTTGGAGGAATCTGTATGTATAATTTAAAATACAAAATTTGGATAGACAAAGGCGGCAAGGTTTTTGGTCTTGGACCTTATCAACTGCTTTTAAGGGTAAAAGAAAAAGGTTCCTTGTCTGAAGCTGCAAAATCCATGAACATGTCATACAACAAAGCCCATACTCTTATAAAGGACATAGAAACTCGTCTTGGTTTTTCATTGATTAAGAGCAAGACAGGCGGTGCCGGAGGCGGATTTTCCACTCTTACAGAAGAAGCAGAAGATTTGCTTCTGGTTTATGAGAAATTTTACAAAGAGTGTGAGGAAGCTTTAAATGATATTTTTCACAAGTATTTCAATATAAACGAAGTTTAGCCTTTACTTTTTTCTCCACCTCCGTTATACTCAAACTAGTATTACGTATTGTAAAGGAGATGTTTATTTTGAAAAAATGTGTTGCTTTTATTTTGCTCATTGCCTCTTTGTTAAGTCTCACGGCTTGCAGCAAGCCTGCTGAGCCTGCAAAAGCTGCCGAACCTATCGAGCTGAATATTTCTGCTGCGGCAAGTCTCAAGGATGTTCTTTTGGAGCTGCAACCTGAATATGAAAAAAATAATAATGTGAAACTGGTATTAAATTTTGGAGCTTCAGGAACTCTCCAAAAGCAGATAGAGGAAGGTGCACCCTCAGATGTATTCATATCAGCCGGTAAAAAGCAGATGGATGCCTTAGAAGAGAAAGGCTTGATAGTAAAGGAAAGCCGAAAGAATCTTTTCGGCAATAGTCTGGTTCTCATTGTTGCTGAAGAAGCAAAAGACAAAATACTAAAAATCGAGGATATTACTAAGGCTGAGGTAGACAAAATAAGTATAGGCACACCGGAAAGCGTACCTGCAGGGAGCTATGCCAAAGAAAGCTTGGAGAATCTTCAAATGTGGAAAGATATTGAGCCTAAGCTTGTACTTGCAAAGGATGTAAGGCAGGTGCTTACATATGTGGAAACCGGTGAAGTGGATGCCGGCATCGTTTATTCTTCCGATGCAGCTTTATTAAAGAAGGGAACCATCGTTGGAGCTTTTCCTGCTGATTCCCATAAGCCTGTTGTGTATCCTGCAGCATTGATAAATGAAGGAAAACAAAAAGAAGAGGCAAAGAAGTTTTTAGATTTTCTCTCTAGTGATAAAGCTGCTGAAACATTTAGCAAATATGGCTTCGAAGTTTTAAAATAATAAGGTGAAAATATGATACTAAATCCCATGCTTCTTTCTCTTAAGATAGCATCTATAGCAACAATATTTTCTCTAATATTGGGAGTATATTTAGCTAGAATTATGACAAAAAAGGACTTCCTAGGCAAAAATGCGGTGGAGGTCCTCATAACCCTGCCTATGGTACTGCCTCCTTCTGTCACAGGCTACATACTTCTCATATTGTTTGGTCGAAGGGGTATTATAGGAAGTTGGCTATACACTATGGGTATCTCTTTGGTTTTTTCTTGGACTGGAGCCGTCTTGGCCGCAGCTATAGTATCTTTGCCTCTCATGTATCAAAGCGTAAAAGCAGCTTTTATTAATGTGGATTCTATTTATGAAAAAGCAGCAAAAACCTTAGGAGCATCGGATAGACGGATTTTTTGGACCATAACTGTGCCTTTAGTCTGGCCAGGTGTAATCAGCGGTATCGTTTTGGCCTTTGCCCGCTCCTTGGGTGAGTTTGGGGCCACCCTCATGATAGCAGGCAATATACCCGGTAAGACACAGACCATGCCCCTAGCTATATATTTTGCCTCTGATTCGGGAGATGCTTACACTGCAAATATTTTAGTAGGAATTATGACGGTTTTTAGCTTTATGCTTATTTATTCTTTAAATCATTGGCTAAAGAAGAAAAACTCTCATAATGTAGGGTGATAGATATGATTAGTTTTAATATTTTCAAAAAACTTGATTACTTCGATATTGATATAGCCGTTGATTTTGAAGGGGGAATTTTGGTTATAGAAGGTGAATCGGGAGCAGGCAAAACCACGATTTTGGATTGTATTGCAGGTCTCAAATGCCCGGATAGGGGGGCTATTACCATAGGAGATAGGATACTTTATTCTTCACATAAAAACATAAATCTTGCTGTAAAGGATAGAAATATTGGCTATTCTTTTCAAAATTATGCCCTTTTCCCTCACATGAGTGTTATGGATAATGTGGTCTATAGCTTAAAGTGCAAAGGAATCCAGGACTTTTCTTATGCAGAAAGAATCATGGATTCCTTTGGAATATACCATATAAAGGATAAGCTCCCAAAAACCATTTCCGGTGGAGAAAAGCAAAGGACAGCTCTGGCTAGAGCTATAGCCTCCAAGCCATCACTTCTGCTCTTAGACGAGCCTTTCTCTGCTTTGGATAGGAATACTAAAGCTTCGGTCTACGAAGAATTTCTAAACTTTAAAGAACACTTCCATATGGATACCATACTAATAACCCATGATGAAAAGGAAGCAACGCTATTAGGGGATAAAATTATCAAAATGAAGGATGGGAAGATTATTCATACCTCAGAGCCTCTATAGGATCAAGCTTTGCAGCTTTTTTGGCTGGGTATATTCCGAAGAAAATGCCTACAGCAGATGAAAATCCAAAAGCAGCAAGTATTACCACCGGAGATACACCGGCAGATATATTAATAAACTTGCCTGCTACATAGCCTGCACCTATACCCAGACTCATGCCTATGGTGCCACCTATAAGACATAATATCAAAGATTCAGTGAGAAATTGAAGCATTATATCCTTGTTCTTGGCTCCCAAAGCCTTTCTGATGCCGATCTCCCTAGTCCTTTCTGTTACAGAAACAAGCATTATATTCATTACGCCGATGCCGCCTACTAATAGGGATATGCCTGCTATTGCTCCTATTACTGCCGTAAATATATTCATAACGTTATTTACCATATCCAACTGCTTGAAGCCCTCTTCTGCAATATATTTATCCTTGTTGCGGTGAACCTGCTCCAAAAGCCTTATAATCTTTGATGATATTTCTGCGGATTTTGACATGTCTGTTACCATTGCAGTCATCATAGATATGTCCGTATTCGGAAATATCTTGTCAGCGATAGTTATTGGTATATATCCTATGCCTGGATAGTTGTCACCAAACATGGAAGCCAGATTGCCTGCGGGATTTTTACACACCCCGATGATCACTGGGTTTATATCTTTGTCCATACTGGTTATTCTCAGCTTTTCTCCAAGCACATCCAGCCTTCCAAACATTTTCATCGCAGTTAGATTATCTATTACTATTGCATTTCTGTAAGTCTCTACATCTCTCTTGTTAATAAAGCGGCCTTTTAGCATATCTAAGTTTGCCAGCTTCATATAGTTTTCGTCTACCGCTCCTATGCCCGCTTCTTTTTTAATCTTTTCTGTTTTAAAATATCCGAAGCCTTCTATACCGACGGTAACAGAAGTGACCTCGGGTATTTTTTGCTCTAGTATTTCTTTATCCTTCAAGGTAAGATAATCTCTGCTTTCTAAATTATCATCTTTGGCTCTAGCCTTTATGTTTATGACGTTCATCCCAATTTTCTCAAACTGCCCGGTTATGGCCTTCTTCCCTCCCTCACCTATGGAAACAATGGTAATTACAGAGGATATACCTATTATTATCCCAAGCATAGTGAGAAATGATCTCATCTTGTTGGCCTTCACACTATATATGGCTGATTTGAAGCTTTCCATAAAATTCATTTATTGTAACTCCTTCATGCAATTAATATACATCTATTATACGCTATATAGCATCAGAAAGTCTGATACTTCTTCTTTTTGATATTTTTAAGCGTAAAAATATAAAGGCATCCTTGTAGGAAGCCTTTATAAACATATTATATATTCAATTATTCGAGCCACAGCATTTTTTATATTTCTTGCCACTGCCACAGGGACATGGGTCGTTTCTTCCAACTGTTTTTTCTTTTATTACTGTTTTGGACAGTCTTTGCTTCTTGGTTATTTCTTTTCTTTTGTCCTCGCTCAATATGTCATCCCACTGGGGAAGGGTATATAGCCATTTTGCCTTGGCTTCCAACATATTGTAGTAGAGCTTTTCTACATCTATGGCCAATTCAACATTTGAATCTTCTTCTAGCTCCTCTAGGTTGTTGGATTCATTCAAACTGTTATTTATGCCATCCAAAAAGCCTGTGAAATGCAGCACATCTGTGCCATAGCCTTCAGCCAGTTCCTTAACAGAACCTTTCACAATTTCCTCAGGCTTGCTTAGAATCTTCTCATATATTCCCTTTTCAATGTCAAAGTATTCTTCCCAGAATTTCTTTTGTATTTTGGGGTCTTCTTCTTTATAAGCGGTTTCTCTCCATGTTTCTAATAAACTCATGTTCAAACTCCCTTGCTTTGTAATTTACCCTATTATTATATTACAAAGAGGATCTGTTTTCAATTGTGTGATGAGACCTAGAAGCAAATATGCCTAAAATTATCAACATAAAGCTTATCCCAATACCGAGAAACAATGGGTCAAAGCTCTGGGGCAAAAATAACTTGCCCAATAAAACCGATAGTGGACTGATGATCATGGAAGCAATAGCATATTTGTCTTTCACCTTGCCTTTGATAAATAGGGCTGCACAAAGAGGCCCAAATACCGTAGCTCCCCTTAAACCCATGGACATAAAGCTCCATTTAAGAATCAAAGATTTTGCATTTCCTGTTGTGAATAAAAGGGCTAACGCCAAGGATACTACTATGACTAACCTTGATATCTTAAGAAGTTTATCATCATCGGCTTTTTTATTTATATAATTTTTATATATATCCTTTGTAAATATAGTGCTTATGCCTAAGGATAAGCCTGCTCCCGTACCTACCACAGCAACTAATAAAGTTGCCAAAACTATGCCGCCTAGCCAGGGGTTCATATATTCCAGCACAAACTTTGGAAAAGCTGAAGCAGAATTCATGTCGGGATGATTCATTTTCATAAATAGTCCTACAAATATTCCAGCTATACCTATGGGAGGTATTAAAAAGGCACTTATTAATGCCCCCGCTTTTGACTCTTTTAAAGTCTTGCCGGACAATACAGCTTGTATATAGGTTTGAGTAGATAAAACTCCCAAAATCAAGGAAAAACCTGCTGCTCCATCTATCCATACTCCTCTGCCAAATAAGCTGAAATATGGGTACTTTGGAAAAGCACTTACAAATTCACCTATACCTCCGGCGCTGCTGACAGCAATAATTCCTCCTGCTATTACAGATATATAAAGCAAAATCAGTTTGGCAACTCCCACTAAACCTGCGCCCCATACTCCGCCAAAAATTACATAGGCAGACATCAATACAACAGCTATTATGGCAGCTACCATGGGGTTCATCCTAAACATTGATGTCATTAGTGCAATCGCAGCAAGTATTTGTGCAATAATGTTTAAGAAGGTACCCAATGATACAAAGACGCTGGAAATAGGCTTGGATAAACCGCCAAATTCCTCCGCCAGTATCTGGGGCACAGTTTCTTTATTGCTTCTGTGCAGAGGACCGGAAAAGAATAATCCAAGAATCAAGCAGCCCAATCCCGCTCCAAGAGTAAACCACCAAGCCGAGAATCCATACAAAAAGGCAAGTTGGGCGGTGCCTATTGTGGAGGAGCCCCCAACCAATGTACCCATAATTGTTCCTGCTACAATTCCTCTTCCTGCCTTTTTACCTCCAACGGCAAAATCTGAGGAGGTTTTAACCTTGCTTCCTGAATAGGCTCCAACCAAGGTAATTAATACCAAGGTTACAACTATGCCAATTATATGCTGATATGTCAATTCCAACATTATATAAACACCTCAATTATAAAGCTCTCAATACTTCCCCTAATCGCTTTATCCCTTCTACAATTAAATCCTCAGTCATTGTACCATAATTTAGTCTAAAGTTATTCTCATGGCCTCCATTGGGATAAAAGGATGAACCCGGTACGAAAGCCACTTTATATTCCAAGGATTTTTTCAAAATATCTGCTGCATCTATTCCCTCAGGCAATTCTACCCAGGTGAACATACCACCATTAGGATGAGTATATTTTATATTTGAAGGAAATTCTTTTTCCATAGTATTTAGCATTGCATCTCTTCTACTTTTGTATATATTTCTTACCCTTTCTACATGGGCATCAAAATCAAACATCTCGGTAAACTTATATAATTCTATCTGAGTCATGGTGTTTACCTGTAAATCCGCTCCCTGCTTTGCAAGTACATACTTTCTCACAATTTCAGGGGATGCTGCCACCCATCCTATTCTAAGTCCCGGACAGAAGGTCTTTGAGAAGGTTCCCAAATAAATTACTATTCCCTCCGTGTCAAAATGCTTGATAGGTGGTATATCCGTATCTTCAAAGTTCAATTCTCCATAGGGGTTATCTTCTATAATAGGTATTTTATACTCAGTGGCTAATTGGACTAATTTCTTTCTTCTTTCTATGCTCATGGTTCTTCCAGTAGGATTTTGAAAAGTAGGAACTACATATATAAACTTTGCTTTTGGGTTTTCAACCAATGCCTTTTCTAAATCTTCCATTATCATGCCTTCATCATCCATGGAGATTTCCACAAACTTAGGCATATAAGCTCTGAAAGCGTTTAATGCTCCTACATAGCTAGGACTCTCACAAATAACTACATCACCTTCATTTATGAACAACTTGCCGCTAAAATCCAATCCCTGTTGAGAACCATTTGTAATCAATATTTGATCCGGCTTTATATCAATACCTGAGTTATTCATTCTTTTTGCAATAAGTTCTCTTAAGGGCTTATATCCTTCTGTGGTGCTGTATTGTAGAGCCGATGCTCCTTGCTCTTCCAGGACCTTTACGCTGACCTGCTTCATCTCTTCTATAGGGAATGATTCAGGAGCAGGCAAACCTCCTGCAAAGGATATTACTCCCGGTTGTTGAGTCAGTTTTAGGAGTTCTCTTATGGCAGAAGGCTTTATGCTGTCAACCCTATCTGCATATCTTATTTCCATAATCTTGACACCTCCAATTGTTGAAATACTGTTATTTCTGCGCTATTTCTAAACCCTTTTTAAAGGCTTTAATATTTAATTCGGAAACCTTTGGCTTCTCCTTATATGCATCCTGAATTGCATTTAATACGGATTCTTCACTTAAAATACCCGTAAGCTTTATTATAGTACCAAGGGCTATTATATTTGCCGCTGTAGTATTCCCCAATTCTCTTGCAAGGTTAGTAAAGGGGAAGCCATATTGTTTTGCCTTTGATTCCTTGACTTCCTTGACTAGGCTATTATCATATACTAAGCAGGCATCAGAATCAACTTTAGATACATATCTATCATAGGCTACCTGAGCCAAGGACAGCACTATGTCCTCTTTCATAACTTCTGTGTAATATATTTCCTTGTTGCTTATTATTATATCGGATTTTGTAAAGGTGCCCCTGGTCTCTACGCCATAGGAGGAGGACATTGTTGCATACATATTCTCATGAACGATGGCGGCTTCAGCTAGGATACCTCCGCAAGCGATAAGACCCTGCCCCCCTACACCACTTAATACTATCTGATGTTTATTTTTCATGTCCAATCCCTCCTTTGCCAGTGTTATCCATGCAATTGTCTATAATGTTTTGATACTTTGTACTATAATCTAACATTTCCCTATCGGTGAACTTTCCTAATATAAATTTATTCTCCCGTTCTTCAGGGGAGAGTTTTTCAGCAGCAGCTATGCTTATGGAATTCTCCTTAATCCAGTTAAGCATTTTGGGGGCTTCCTTCATACCGTTTAGCCGCCCAAAATGTGTAGGGCAGGGAGATACGGCTTCAATGAAGGAGAACCCTTTCTTTGCAAGACCTTCTTCTATGAATTTTTGCAGCTGAGTAACATTATATACAGAACCGCGAGCCACATAGGGAGCACCTGCTGCGTCTACAAGCTTGCATAGGTCAAATCCAGGCTCAATATGTCCATATCTTGATGTAGAAGTAATTGAACTTTCAGGAGTAGTCCCGGAGTATTGTCCACCCGTCATACCATAATTAAAATTGTTGACAACGATTGCCGTTAAATCTACATTTCTCCTTGCTGCGTGTATAAGATGATTGCCTCCGATGGTGGCACCATCGCCATCACCCATGAGTACAATCACATTCAGCTTTGGATTAGCCAGTTTTATGCCAGTTGCGTAGGC